>NZ_JBSSAC010000025.1:0-40437 GCF_054058315.1 Thermostichus sp. MS-CIW-40 | reverse complement strand
CAACTCTTTGCCGCAAATCCAAAGAATGAGTCGGCATTCCTTTCTCTCCTTCCTCTTGAATACCTGTACCCTATTTTAAATTAAAAGGCTGTATCGATAGTCACTTCAGGTTAGGGTGAGACCCGTGGGCCACTGAGAACAGCTCTCTGGCCCCCTGCGTTCAACGTTTTAGGTGTTGGGTGCATTGTCCCAGTTTGAATCGAAATAACCCTACTTTCAGGGCCGGGGGATTAGAGGAAGCGATCTGACCCTGGAGGATTAAGCCGGAAAGAGAGAGACCATCCAGTTCAGACAGCCAAGGCTGCCGCCAATGCCGAGGCGCAAAGGCTCTACTGATCGCATCTGAAGGGTTTAATCGGCTTCAGACAGCTAGGGCAATGAGGACAAGAGGATAAAGTGGAAGAGTTCCCTCTATATCGGATCGCTGCCACTCTATGACCGTAACCATCGAAGTGCCCAAGCGAGGCTTACCTGTCACCATCATCACGGGCTTTTTGGGCAGTGGGAAAACCACCCTTCTCAACCACATCCTCAACAACCAAAAAGGGATGCGCACAGCGGTGCTGGTCAACGAATTCGGCGAGATCAGCATTGATGCGCAATTGATTGTCTCCAGCGAAGAAGATTTGGTCGAGCTGAACAACGGCTGCATCTGCTGCACCATCCGGGACGACATCGCCGAGAGCGTGTTGCGGTTGATGGAACGCTCCGACAAAATCGACTACTTGGTGGTGGAGACCACGGGATTGGCGGATCCTTTGCCGGTTGCCCTCACCTTTTTAGGGCCAGAATTGCGAGACCTGACGCGGCTAGACTCGATTGTCACGCTGGTAGACGCCACCAATTTTGCCCCCGATCTGTTTAACAGCGACGTGGCCTATAGCCAAATTGCCTATGGGGATGTGATTCTCCTTAACAAAACTGACTTGGTTGAGGAAGCCGAGATCGAGCGTCTGGAAAAACGCATCCGCGAGATCAAAGAAGATGCCCGCATTTTGCGCACCGTCAACAGCGCAGTTCCCCTGGAGCTAATCTTGGATACCGATTTGTTTCAGGCCAGTTCCTTGCCCCAAGAAGAAGCCCATGATCACGACAGTCACGACCACCATGACCATGAGCACGATCATGACCACCACCACTCCCATCACAGCCACATTGAGGCTGACGGCTTTAACTCCCTAGCCTTTGAGAGCGATCAGCCCTTCTCTTTGGATGCTTTCCAAAACTTTCTCAACGAGTTGCCCGATGCAGTCTTTCGCGCCAAGGGGGTGTTGTGGTTCGAGGAAAGCCCAGAACGACACATCTTTCACCTCAGTGGGCGGCGCTATACCCTCAGCAGCGATGAATGGCCGGGTCAGCCCAAGAACCAGTTGGTGCTCATCGGTCAACATCTCGATACAGCCCAGTTGCGGGAAAAGCTCCAGGCCTGTCTTGTCCGTCCGGATACACAGGGTCGAGGGTTGGGTCGCTGAACCATGGATTGACAGCGGTCCAGGCTAAAGAAAGTTGGGCTATATTCCAGCAGCCTTGGCCCTAAAGCCCAGAGGTGAGGGCTTACCTTCCATGTCCGACATCTTTGTGATGATCCGCAATCAGGCCAACAACGCGCTCACCTCCATCGATGGAATCCCTTTTCTCAGTTTCCTGGAGCGAGAGGGGCAGTTGATTGCGGAAGAAACCATTGAGTTGATCTATGCGGACGCTGGATTTGATGACCTGCCAATTGGAGAATACACTGTGGGGGTACGGCATGAACGGGTGGAACCCCCGAAAGCCACCTGCCCGGTAAGCATTACCTCTGAGGACGAGGTTGTTTTGGTAACATTTGTTTACCTTGAGCCCGAGCGGGTTCTGCTGACTATTCACGTCTCTGTGGAGAAGAGGTTGTAGCCATGACTGTCAAGGTCATCCCATCGCGCTCGATCAAAGCCTTTCGCTATCGGGTGTTTTGTTTGGGACAGGATCTCTGGAATGCCCGGGATCCGATTAGCCGTGCCAACCTTGCTCTGCAACTGGCGGATGCCGCTACGACTTTGGCCCGAATGGAAGTCCAAGCCGCTCAGCCCTTCAGCTCAAGCCCTTCCTATTCCCTGCCGGAAGCTGGCCATAGGTAGCCATCGATCCAGCCGGGAATCGAGGCCAGACGCAAGGGATCCCGCCTACTCCCACTCGATGGTGCCAGGGGGCTTGGAGGTGATGTCGTAAACCACGCGGTTGATGCCGGGCACCTCATTGACAATGCGGTTGGAAATGGTGGCCAAGAGGTCGTAGGGAACCCGCGCCCAATCGGCGGTCATACCGTCTTCGCTGGTAACCAGTCGCACCACCACCGGGCAGGCATAGGTGCGCTTGTCCCCCATCACCCCCACCGACCGCACTTCCGGCAGCAGCACGGCAAAGGCTTGCCAAAGTTTGGGATAGTAGCCGGAGCGGTTGATCTCCTGCCGCACGATCATGTCCGCTTCTCGCAGGGTTTCCAGCCGTTCTTTGGTAACCTCGCCTACAATGCGGATGGCCAGCCCCGGCCCGGGAAAAGGATGGCGGCCAACAATTTCTTCCGGCAGCCCCAAAGAGCGGGCCAGTTGCCGCACCTCGTCTTTGAAGAGCTTGCGCAAAGGCTCTACCAGCTTAAAGCGCAGATTTTCGGGCAGGCCGCCGACATTGTGATGGCTTTTGATCTTGACGGCAATGCGTTCTCCAGTAACCGGATCCACATGGGTATTGGCAGACTCGATCACGTCTGGGTAAAGAGTGCCTTGGGCTAAGTACTCAAAAGGACCCAGCCGCTGGGATTCTTCCTCAAACACGCGAATAAACTCTGCCCCAATTCGTTTGCGTTTTTCTTCGGGATCGGTAACCCCCTGCAACTGCCGGAGAAACCGCTCCTGGCCATCCACGTAGTGGACGGGAATGTGAAATTGCTCTTGGAAAAGGCGCAGCAGCCGCTGGGGCTCTTCCTTGCGCATAAACCCTTGGTCGATGAACACGCAGGTGAGCTGGTCGCCGATGGCCTTGTGCAGCAGAAAAGCCAAAGTAGAGCTGTCTACCCCCCCCGAGAGGGCCAACAGCACCTTCTTATTGCCCACACGGGCACGTACCTCTCGAATGGCTTCCTCCAGAAAAGCTGCCGTTGTCCAGGTGGGCTCGCAACCGCAGATGTGATAGACAAAGTTGCGGATGAGAAAGGCGCCAGCCTCTGAGTGGGCCACCTCCGGATGAAATTGCACCCCGTAGAGACGACGCCTTGGATCGGCAATGGCGGCACAGGGGGTGTTGTCGGTAGAGGCCAAGGTGTGAAAGCCCGGCGGCAGTTCGGTAACCGAATCCCCGTGGCTCATCCACATGATGCTGTTTTCCGGCAGGTTGGTGAGCAGGTCGGTGGGATCCAAAATGTGCAGAGCGGCACGGCCATATTCCCCCTTCTGGGCTGCTTCCACCTTGCCCCCCAACTGCTGCACCATGAGTTGCATGCCGTAGCACACCCCCAGAACCGGGATCCCTAGGTTCCAAATCTCGGGGTCACACACCGGAGCGGCTGGCTCATACACCGAGTTGGGGCCCCCGGAGAGGATAATGCCCTGCGGCTGCAGTTGCCGCAGTTGCTCAGCAGTGGTGCGATAGGAAAGGATTTCCGAATAGACGTGGGTTTCGCGAATGCGGCGGGCAATGAGCTCAGAGTACTGGGATCCAAAATCGAGAATGACGATCATCTGGCGCTGCACTTCGAGGGGGGAAAGGCCGGAACTGGGAGGAGATGCAGAAGGGATCACAAAACCTGGCACAGTGCACAATAAAAAAGCCGGTCCAAGAGACTAGCTTGGCTATGGATACGATGGATACGAAAGAAACATTAAGGGCTCTTCCATGGTAACAGGGGTGGAGAGCTTGCACGCGGCTGCCTGCTCTAAAAAGCCTCTGTCAGGCTTGCCGAGAAAACAGCGCTTCTCGGAGGAGTCTCGCCGAAAAACCGCCTGATGAGCCCCTGAAAAAGCTGGCCACCGGCTGGGCATGACTCCCGCCAACAACGCAATACAGAAGCCAGATGACCTAGCAAAGTTAAGACTTATGATCGTGAAGGAGCACTCCAGGCCGGTGGGGGTATTGGTAGGGATCCGCAGTGCCATTTTTTTATGTCGATTGTTGCCGAGTCCTTTCAAACCTATCTGCGCCGCCGCCGTCGTCTTCTAGCCCGCCGTCTCAAGCGACAGCAGGGCTGGGTCGTGGTTTTGGCTCTGCTGGCTTTGTACTTGCTCAGTTGGGATGCGCTGGGCGAAGATGGGTCACTATCGCACCTGTGGAGGGGACAACCCCTGTGGCTGGTGTTGATCCCGCTGTTGGGGGGAGGGCTGTACAGCTTGGGCGCCGGGGTGATCTGGATGCTGCGCCAGCGCTGGTCTGCCCAGCTGTTGGCCGAGATGATCAGCTTGCCCCATTTGACTTTGGCTGCCCTGATCTGGCTGGGGTTAGCCGTTTGGGGAGAGCACCTTTCGCCTTTCCTGTTGCGACAAAAAAACCAATTGTTGGCGGGCCTGTTGATCAGTTGGCTGTTGGCCCAGGGGTGGAGTTTTTTCCAGACAGGTTGGGTAGTAGAGGCTGGGCAACTGTGGGCCGACTATCTGCAGGAGCTGCGCGGTTCTGTATTACAGCCCTGCTACCAGCGCCTGGAAACCTGTCGTCGCTCGCTTCATCTTTACCACGCCATTTGGCAAGACCTGCAACTGGAAGAACTGGAGGCCCAGCACCTGATTCAACTGTTGTCTGAGTCGTTGCTGCCGCTGACCCTGCCGCTCAAGGTCTATGCTCAGCGGGTTCACCATTGCTGTCAGCAGTTGGCAGCCCTGCTGGCGCAAATGCAGGAGCGGGTAGAGCGGTTGGAGCAGGTGCTTTTGAATGTAGAGCTGGAGTTGGCCTCTCATCAGTTGCTTCAGGCTCAGCCGCAGCCGATTAACTTGCTGGCGGAAGATTGGGCCAGCTGTCAGGAGCTGGATTTGCAGGAGTTGGTTTGCTTAAACCAAGAGCTGCTGGGCACCGACCGTTCTTTGCAGGGCTTGACCCAAGAGCTGAAAGGCTGGGCCGACAGAGCCATCCCCGCTGGATTGAAACTGGGATCCCTGGGATGAAGAAGGCTGACGCTCCTTCCTCTGAGCCTCCAGAGCTCAAGGCCCTGTGGGAAAGCTGGCTGGCGGAGCTGGGTTGGCAGCCTTCTGAACAGCAGCAGCAACAACTGCAACAGCTCTATCCGCTGGTGATGGCCGGAAACCGAACCCAGAACCTGACCCGCATCACCGATCCCATCGACTTTTGGGAGAAACACCTGTGGGATTCTCTGCGGGGCCTGCGCCTGCTGGGATCCTGGGAGGCAATCCAAGCTCAGCCCTGGCGGGGGATCGACATCGGCACCGGGGCAGGGTTTCCAGGGATCCCGGCCCAAATTGCCCTGCCCCAAGCCCGCTTTACCCTGCTGGACAGCACCCAACGCAAGATTGCCTTTGTGCAGGACACCTTGCAAAGGCTCTCCCTCACCCAAGCGCGGGCGGTGGCTCAACGGGCCGAAATTTGGGGGCAAGACCCGCAGGAACGGGGCAGCTATGATATTGCTCTGGCCAGGGCCCTGGCCTCGGCGGAGACCTGCGCCGAGTATTGCCTGCCACTGCTCAAAGTAGGGGGGCGTGCCATTCTCTATCGTGGCCATTGGACGGAGGCAGAAGCCCAAACGCTGGAGCGGGCCCTCAAGATCCTGGGCGGAAAACTGATCCATGTAGAAGCCTTCACCACACCCCGCAGCCGTGGGGTGCGCCACTGCCTATTGCTGGAGAAAGTGGCCCCCACGCCGCCTCCTTATCCCCGCTCTCCCGGCACTCCCAAACGCCAACCGTTGGGCCAAAGCAATCGCCCATGAAGGTTAGGATCCTGAGTTTCCATCTTGCTACAAAAGCTTCTCCCAATTCTCGGACAAAAAGCTGGAAGGATGGCTTTGCAAATGCCATTGGGAAGACTAAGATGTGGTTGGCATGAGGTTCGGATTGAGCGAATGGTTTAACCAGGTGAGCCTCCGAACTGAACGCTAAAGGGTAAGGTTCGGAGTTTGTTACACCATGACCATTTTTGTGGGTAATTTGTCCTTCAAGGCCAGCGAAGAAGATCTGCGGCTTGTGTTTGCCGAATACGGCACTGTTAAGCAAATTAAGCTGCCAGTGGATCGGGAGACTGGCCGTAAACGGGGCTTTGCCTTTGTGGAGCTGGAAAACGAAGCTGATGAGCAAAAAGCCATCGACGAGCTGGATGGCGCTACTTGGATGGGCCGGGATTTGAGGGTCAACAAGGCGTTGCCTCGGCAGGCCGGTGCAGGCGGCAGTCGGGATGGCCGCTCTTCCCGCTTTTGAGTTGACTACCTACCGCTTTCTACCCTCTCTCAGATGAGGTTCGAACCAGGGATCCCGACCTGCGATCCCTGGTTTCTAGCGCGTTCCTGAGAACACTCTGCCCAGAAAGGCCAGGCTAAACCAGGCGGAGGCCACCAGGACGATGGCCGGGCCGGAGGCCACATTGAGGTAGTAGCTGGCGTACATCCCCAACAGGCTGGCGCTCACCCCGAACAGGGATCCCAGCAGCATCACCTGGTGCAGTTGAGGCACTAGCAGATAGGCGGTTGCTGCCGGCGTGATCAGCATGGCCAACACCAAGAGCACGCCCACTGCCTTCATGCTGGCCACCAACGTCAGGGAAGTGAGCACCATCAGCCCCCACCCCAGCCGCTCGGTGGGCAGGCCGGCTGCTTTGGCCCCCAAGGGATCGAAGCTGTAAAAGGTCAATTCCTTGAAGAAGAGGGCCACTAACCCCAACACCAAAAGGGTGATGCCCACCACTGTCAGCACATCGACAGCATTCACCCCCAGGAGGTTGCCGAAGAGGAAGTGGTTGAGATCGATGCGAGCCCGCCGTTGGATCAAAGTGATCAACAGGATCCCCAAGGCAAAAAAGGCCGAAAAGACGATCCCCATGGCTGCATCCGGCTTGAGGGGGCTGGCGGAGCGGATCCATTGAATTAAGAGGGCGCTGAGGAGACCGGCCACAAAGGCTCCCACAAACAGGTTGAGGCCCAGCATGTAGGCAATGGCCAGGCCCGGCAGCAGCGAATGGCTGATGGCATCCCCCAGGAGGGCCAAGCTTTGCACCAGCAGATAGCTGCCCACCACGGCACAGAGAATGCCGACGGCCACCGCCACCAGCAGAGCCCGTTGCATGAAGGCAAAACTCAAGGGATCCGCCAGGCTGTGCCAGAGCCATTCCATAACGTTGTTGACCTCAAACTCTGATACATTCACGCTGAACTCTCCTGAACATGGTTCAGGAAAGAAGCGATCGCATCCTGCCTATCTCTGAGCAGGAAGGCGGTATCCCGCAAAGCCCTGAGGAATACCCCCCGAGCGCTTTCCCCCTTCACTTCCCGGCAACCGTTGCGGTGGACTCAAGGATCAGGGGGAAACTTGGTCTACTATATCCCTCTCAATGACTTTTGCCAAACCGCCTAAAGCTCAGTAAATTCAGCAAAGTTCAGGGTTTTGGGGGTTAGAGGCATGCTCCCTAGGCAGCTGAGTCCAGCAGCAGGGCTCGGCCATAGGCCCGCTGCAACACCGCTGGCTGCAACACCTCCCGCGGGGATCCCTGGGCAATTAAGACACGGTTGAGGAGGAGCACTTCGTCGAAGTAGGCCCGGGCCTGCCCCAAATCGTGGTGCACCACCATCACGATGTGGCCGGCATCTGCCAGCTCCCGCAACACCTGGAACAAAATAGCTTCGCTGGGCTGGTCGATCCCGGCAAAAGGTTCGTCAAGGGCGTAGATCTCCGCTTCTTGCGCCAAGGCCCGCGCCAGGAACACCCGCTGCTGTTGTCCCCCCGACAGCTTTCCAATGGGGCGATCCCGGTAGGCCCCCATCCCCACCCGCTCCAGGGCTTGAGCAGCCCGCTGCTGCCCCTTTTTCCCGATGCGGCGAAACCAGCCAGCAGCTCTCACCTGCCCCATCAACACCACATCCCACACCGTGGCGGGAAACGTCCAGTCGATGGCCGAGCGCTGGGGTACATAGGCCACTTGGTCTCCCCGCAGCGCTTGTCCGCCGTAGCGCACTTCCCCCCGTTCCAGCGGCACCAACCCCAACAGCCCCTTGAGAAAGGTGCTTTTGCCGGCCCCGTTGGGCCCGAGGATGCCCGTGATGCGCCCCGGCGCGATTTCAGCTTGGATCCCTTGCAGCACCCGCAGGCTGCCGTAACGCACCGTCAGATCCCGCACCACCAGGGATCCCCTGGCCGGACCAAGAGGGAGAGGAGGAAGTTGATTTTTCATTTTGTTTTCATTTTCGAGTAAGTCCAGTGTACCCTAAAGGGGTACCTAAATCATGAAACAATAATGAAAAGTCCTGTCTTCCTTTGGGGGCGGCGCCGTTGGGTAGCGGCCTTCGGCTTGGCGATCAGCAGTTTTCTGGCCCTAGCCGGTTCGGGTTGGGCGCGTCCCCGCGTTGTGGCTACCACTACGTTGATCGCCGATTGGGTGGAGCAGGTGGGCCAAGATCGCATCCAGCTCACCAGCCTGCTGCAGCCGGGGATGGATCCCCACATCTACGAGCCGGCACCGGCGGATGGGATGGCCCTAGAGCGGGCAGACTTGGTGTTTTACAACGGCTACAACCTGGAGCCGGGGTTGATGCGTCTCATCGAAGCCACGGCCCAAGGAGCGCGGCGGGTTGCCTTGGCCGAGATCCTCGATCCCATCGTCACCAATGAGGAGGATGGGATCCCCACTCCCGACCCCCACGTGTGGGGCAATGTGGAAAACGTCATCCGCATGGTGGAGCGCATCGCCCAAGAGCTGGCGGAACAGGTGCCTGGCGAGGCGACCTTCTTCCAAACCAATGCTGCTGCCTATCGAGCAGAGCTGGAGGAGCTTCATGCCTGGATTGGGGAGCAAATTCAGACCATCCCCCCTCCCAACCGGGTTTTGGTGACCACTCACGATGCCTTTGCCTACTACACCCAAGCCTACGGCCTGAAAATGGGGGGATCCCTTCTGGGGATCAGCACCGAAGAACAGCCCAGCGCCCAGACTGTGGCCCGGTTGGTGGCCGAGATCCGCGCTCTACAGGTGCCGGCTGTCTTTGCCGAGACCACCCTCAACCCGGCCCTGATCCAAACAGTGGCCACCGAAGCCGGGGTCAAGGTAGCCGAACAGAAACTGTACTCGGACTCTTTGGGGGAGCCAGGCAGCGGCACCGAAACTTACGTTGCCATGATGCGCCACAACACCTGCACGATTGTGGTAGCCCTGGGCGGATCCCCTGAATGCTCTTGAGAAGCTGAGTCGAGGCAGGAGGTCTGAGTTTTGTATGATAGGGGCTCAGACCCTTGTTCTCTCACCTCTTCCATGCCTGCTGCCATCCGTCGCCCGACCCGCACCCTCTACTGTGGCGAAGTCCGCCCGGCCCACATTGGCCAGACCGTCACCCTCTACGGCTGGATCGACCGCCGCCGCGACCACGGGGGGGTGATCTTTCTGGATTTGCGGGATCGCTCTGGCATTGTGCAACTGGTGGCGGATCCGCAGAAAACTCCGCAGTCATATCCACTGGCGGGGGAAGTGCGCAACGAATATGTGGTGCGGGTAACGGGAACTGTCCAGCAACGGCCCCCCGACTCCTTCAACCCTCGCCTGGCCACCGGCGAGGTCGAGATCTACGCCGAACAGTTGGAAGTGCTCAGTCCAGTCGGCAAGCAGCTCCCCTTCAGCGTCTCGGGAGAAGAAGCAGAGGAAGTGCGAGAAGAGATCCGCCTGCGCTATCGCTACCTGGATTTGCGGCGGGAGCGCATGTCCCGTAACCTGCAACTGCGCCACCGGGTCATCCAGGCCATCCGCCGTTTCCTAGAAGACGAGGAGGGCTTTGTCGAGGTGGAGACTCCCATTCTCACCCGCTCCACCCCAGAAGGGGCCAGAGACTACCTGGTGCCCAGCCGCGTCAACCCCGGCGAGTGGTTTGCCCTGCCGCAGTCGCCCCAGCTCTTTAAGCAGCTGCTGATGGTGGCTGGCGTGGATCGCTACTACCAGATCGCCCGCTGCTTTCGGGATGAGGATCTGCGGGCAGATCGGCAGC
This sequence comes from Thermostichus sp. MS-CIW-40, assembly GCF_054058315.1. Taxonomy (NCBI): domain Bacteria; kingdom Bacillati; phylum Cyanobacteriota; class Cyanophyceae; order Thermostichales; family Thermostichaceae; genus Thermostichus; species Thermostichus sp. MS-CIW-40. The sequence continues at coordinate 30,293 of NZ_JBSSAC010000025.1, read as the reverse complement.
CGGAGTTCACCCAGTTGGACATGGAGATGAGCTTCATGGATCAAGAAGGGATCCTGGAGCTCAACGAGCGACTGATCTGCCATATCTTCAAAACTGTCAAAGGGATCCACCTGCCCCGTCCCTTCCCGCGCCTGACCTATGCCGAGGCCATGGCCCGCTACGGCTCCGACAAGCCTGACACCCGCTTTGGGATGGAGTTGGTGGATGTTTCGGAGGTGTTTCAGGGATCCCGATTCAAAGTCTTCGCCAAAGTGCTGGCTGAGGGCGGTTTGATCAAAATCCTGCCAGTGCCCGGCGGCGATGAAAAGATCTCCAACACCCGCATCAAACCAGGCGGGGATCTGTTCAAGCTGGTCACCCAGTATGGGGCGGGCGGCTTGGCCTTTATCCGGGTGCGGCCCGACAGCCTCGATACCATCGGCGCCCTGAAAGAGAGCTTGAGCCCCGAGCAGGAGAAGCGGTTGCTGGATCTCACCCAGGCCAAGCCAGGGGATCTGTTGCTGTTTGGGGCAGGGCCGGCGGCAGTGGTGAACGAGTCTTTGGGCCGGCTGCGGCTGCACCTGGGCCAGGAGCTGGGTTTGATCCCAGAGAACGCCTTGAATCTCCTCTGGATCACCGACTTTCCCATGTTTGAGTTCAACGCCGAAGAAAATCGCCTGGAAGCCCTGCACCACCCCTTTACCGCCCCCCACCCCGACGACTTGGCCGACCTGAAAACGGCGCGGGCCCAGGCTTATGACCTGGTGTGGAACGGCGTGGAAGTAGGAGGGGGATCCCTGCGGATTTACCAGCGGGAAATTCAGGAGCAGGTTTTTCAAGCGATTGGCCTCACCCCCGAACAGGCGCGGGACAAGTTTGGCTTTTTGTTGGAAGCCTTTGAGTATGGCACCCCGCCCCACGGCGGCATTGCCTACGGCCTGGATCGGCTGGTGATGTTGCTGGCCGGGGAAGATTCCATCCGGGATGTCATCGCCTTTCCCAAAACCCAGCAGGCGCGATGTTTGCTCACCGGCGCTCCTTCCAGCGTTGAGGCGAAGCAGCTCAAGGAACTGCACGTTGCTTCCACCTATCAGCCCGGTTGAGGGAGGTATCTTCCAACGACCACGGGTGCTCGATGATTTCGGCACGGGTAACAGGGCTGCGGAGATCCAGCAGACAATATTCCTTTTCAACCAAAAGGACTTTCATTGTGGAAGCCGGGCCTTTTTAACGGGAGTTCAGGAGTGCCTGGGATCCCTTCTCCCAGCCCCAGCTCCCACCTGTGGGAGGATAGAAAGGAATACACCCCTACTTTTTTTGCCATGCTACAGCTGACGGGAAAGAAAGCCTTGGTAACCGGCATTGCCAACGAGCGCTCCATTGCCTGGGGCATTGCTCAGCAACTGCACAAAGCGGGGGCCAGCCTAGGGGTTACCTATCTGCCGGACGAGCGGGATCGCTTCAAAACCAAAGTTCAGCAACTCACGGATCCCTTGCAGCCAGATTTTCTCCTCCCCTGCGACGTGCAAAGCGATCAGCAGATCAGCGATCTGTTTCAGGGGGTAACCGAAAAATGGGGTCAGGTCGATATTCTGGTTCACTGCCTGGCCTATGTCAAAAAAGAGGAGCTGAGCGGCAACTTCAGCGATATCTCGCGGGAGGGGTTTGCCCTGGCCATGGATGTGAGCACCTACTCCCTGATTGCCCTCTGCCGGGCTGCCAAGCCCCTACTGAGATCCGGCAGCAGTGTCCTCACCTTGACCTACTTGGGAGGAGTGCGAGTGGTGCCCAACTACAACATGGCTGCCGTCACCAAAGCGGGCCTGGAAACCTGTGTCCGCTACCTGGCTGCCGAGCTGGGCCCTGCCGGGATCCGGGTGAACGCCATTTCTGCCGGCCCAATCCGCACCTTGGCCTCATCGGCCATTTCCGATTTTCATGCCATGCTGCATGCTGTGGAGGAGAAAGCTCCCCTACGGCGCAATGTCACTCAAATAGAGGTGGGCAATGTGGCGGCTTTTCTGGCCAGCGACCTGGCCAGCGGCATTACCGGCCAGGTGATCTACGTGGATAGTGGGTATAGCATCCTGGGTTTTTAAGCGCTTTGGGATCCCTTGGGGATGGCTCCGGCATGAATCGCTTCTCACCCTTGCAGCGGTTGCTGCTCACCTGGATCTTGATCGTCATCAGCGGCTGGCTGGCCATACAGGTGGGTCGGCTGTTTGGGCATTTGCTCACCACCATCCTGACAGCGGCGGTGCTGGCCTTTTTGCTCAACTACCCGGTGCAGGTGCTGCGGCGCTATCGGGTCAGTCGAGGTTTGGCGGTCACCCTGGTCTTTGCTCTCTCGGTGGTGCTGCTGGTCTTGGTGGGGATCGCCGTGGTGCCGGTCTTGGCCAAGCAAGTGGTGCAGCTGGGGGCGCGGATCCCAGAGTGGGTGGACACCTTACAAAATTGGCTCGACCAGATTAGCCTTTGGGCCGCCGAGCGCAACATCAACCTCGGCCAGACGGAGCTGGTCAATACCCTTCTCAACCGCCTGCAGGCCAGCGCCGAAAAAATCGCCGGGCAATCACTGGACATTCTCTTGGGTACCTTTAACCAGGTGATCGACTTGGTGCTGGTGCTGGTGTTGGCCCTCTACATGCTGCTCTACGGGGGCCAGTTCTGGCAGGGGTTGCTCAGCCTCTTCCCCAAACCTTGGGGGCCGCGCATTGGCGAAGCCCTAGCCCTCAGCTTTCAGAACTTCCTCATCAGCCAGTTGGTGTTGGGGTTCATCATGGCCCTGATGCTGGTGCCGGTTTTTGGGTTTTTGCGGGTACCTTTTGGGCTCCTGTTTGGCCTGCTGATCGGCCTGCTGGAGGTCATCCCCCTGGTGGGGGGGGTGATTGGCATTGGGGCGGCGGCGGTGTTGCTGGCCTTTCAGGACATTTGGCTCAGCCTTAAAGTGGTGCTGGTTTCCCTGATCGTGCAGCAGGTGAAGGATCGGGTCATCGCCCCCCGCCTGATGGGAGAGCTGATCGGGCTAAATCCAGTGTGGATCTTGATTGCCCTGTTGGTGGGGGCGCAACTGGGGGGCATCCTGGGCGTGATCGTCGCCATTCCCCTCAGCAGTGTGGTGAAAAGCCTTTACGAGATCGCCCGCTCTGCCGACCTGGCCGCCGAAGATGGGTTGGGTTCCGGTGTAAAAGGATCCCCGCAAGGGCTCCGTCCGAGTAGCGCCAACGGCGAACCCCGCCGGGATCCTACCCTGCCCAAGCCGGAGACCCAGCAGATCTAGCTGCTCCAAAAGGGAAGAGGCTCTGCCCATGCGATTCAGGCGATTGCGTTAACCGGCAGGCAAACAGAGGCTCAATCCTGGTAAGCCCAGTTGCTGGGCTATCGATGGCCACCCTTGTCCTCAGGGAGAGGGGCTGGGGGTGAGGGCCTCATCCTAGCGAATCTTGCCCTCGATAAAAGGCACCTCCAGCACTTTTTCGTGGTGGATAGGGCCGTGGCCGAAGTAGCCTCCCTCCCCAAACAGTTCGCCGTGATCGGCTGTAACCGTGATGTAGGTGTTTTTGGGAACCAGGTCGAACAGCTGTTCAAAGATCCCATCCAGGTAGCGCACCGCCTGGATCTGTCGCTGCCGTAGCTCTTCCAACTGGGCCGAATCGAAAAAGGGGATCCCTGCTTCTCCTCCCTCATCCAGGCGCTTCAACACCCCATTCACCCCCGAGATGCGGGGCCACAAGCTGGGATCCTCATCGGGCAGCGCGTAGGGATAGTGAGTTTCGCCCACGTTTAACAGGTAAAAGCTGGGGCGATCCGGCTCGAAGCGCAACTGTTCCACCATGGCCGCCATATCGTTGTGCTGGGGCATGAGGCGGTAGGAATCGAAATCCCGATTCAGCAGCGTGCTGGGGTTGAGCACCGGCATGGAGACCATGGCGTGGGTGGTGTAGCCCAGTTGATGCTTCAGCAGCGTCGGCAAATAGAGATGAGGCAGCAGATGCTTGAACTCAATGGGTTGCCGGGTGCCGAGCCGCTCGTTGTAGCGCAGATAATCTTGCTTGTAGTGCTCGGACGCAAAAACGTGGATGGGGCTGGTGTGGGGCAGCAGGCCCATGAGCAGGTTGTAATGGGCAGGGGCCGTCCAGGAAGCGTAGCTCCAGCGCTTTTCCAGAGGGCCCAACTTCAGCAAGTGCTTGGGGTTGGCCGCCAGCAGGCTGTCGAAGCGGCAACTGTCTAGGACGATGAGCAGATAGTTGTTCTGTCCCCGCGGTTCAGGGCGGGGGTCGGGCTCAGACGCAGGAGCGGCAGACGATTTCCACCAGTTTAGGAATCCCATCCTTCCTCCTCCTCGTCGGCGTAGGGCCGCTGGACAATCCGCCAGTTGGGAGCTGCTGCCGCATCGTCGTCCTCAGGAGCGGGATCGCGAATGCGTTCCGGCGGGATATTGGAATAGGAATAGCGGCCTGCTTGGGGATCCGGCTCGTACTCCGGCAGATCTTGGGGCAAATAGTGGTCGGGGGGAATCAGCTGGGCTTCCAAAAAGCGAACTCGGTCGCTCAACTGAGTTAACTTACGGATTGCCTGTCGCTGGAACACCCGGTCGTGCAATCGCCAGGAGCCTACATACAAAAATCCCAGCCCCATCCCTGCCCCATAAGAGGCCAATAGCACCAACGATAGAGGAAGCGGGGATCCCGATTGCCCACCCACCACAACCCTTGCCGGGGATCCCCAGTTTTGGATGAGGAGAACGAGCAGGCTCAAGATCCACAAGCCCAGGAGTATGAAGCGAAGGTTTCTGATCGCGTTAGCGGGACGAAATTCTTGCATGGCCTCAACCCTACCCTTTATTAGGCTACCATTCTTCCCTTTCTCCACTGGCCTGGCAGCAAAGACGCTGGAAGCTCAAGCGGAGTTGTTCTCAACAGCCATTAGCCCTCTCCCTAAGGCGCGCTTCAGGGAGACCCCGGGGCGGAAAAAGTCGTTTCTAGCCGCCTGTATCTCTCCTCCAGGAGAAGGACTTGGACTGTTGAAGCTCGCTGCAGGAGCAGGTTTGCGGGTATGGGCGGTACAAGATTCGAACTTGTGACCCCTTCCGTGTGAAGGAAGTGCGCTACCACTGTGCTAACCGCCCGCAGATACCACTCTAGCAGCTATCGACTAGAGCAGGATCTCTATACTACCACGTCAGCGATTGAGCCAGAGGATTCGGATCGGCATGGGAGATGGCTAGAGATAGCCGGGATCCGGCCTGAGGGCTACAGTAAGGGTCAGGGAGCTGTGGGGTGCTATGGCCTACTCACCGACCGAAGAGGCAATTGCTCTGCTCATTGATTTGGCAGAACGAGGCGAGATCGATCCCTGGGATGTGCAGGTCATCGAGGTTATCGATCGCTTTCTGGCCCGTATGGCTCCCACCAGCAGCAGCCATGACCTGTCTGAGTCGGGACAAGCCCTGCTCCACGCTGCCATGTTGGTCTATCTTAAGGCGATGGCTTTGGCAGAACCAGAAGCAGAAGAAAGTGAGCCCAGCCCGGTGGAGGTAGAAGTGGATCCCTGGCCAAGCTGGTCTTTGGCGCACTTGGATCGCGTGTTGCAACCCAGGGCAGCACCCCGTCTTCAACGTACCCGGCCCATCACCCTCAAAGAACTCATCGCCCACCTGCAAGAGCTGGAAACCCTGCTGGAACACCAGCCCGAAGCTGCCCCAAAGCCGATGGCCCAACGGATTTCTCGCCAGCAAGCGCTGTCGGCCATCACTCAGCTAGCCCACCCGGAAAACCTTTTGGAAACCACCGCCGAGCTAGAATCTCTGCTGGCTCAGCTTTGGCAGCAGGGTCTGACCCAGATCAGCTTTGTCGATCTCCAGCAACACTTTTGCCAAAAAAGCTATCAAAACGGCAGCAGCGGGACCATTCACCCCATTCAAGTCTTCTGGTCATTGCTGCTAATGGCTGCCCGCTCTCAGGTGGAGCTGTGCCAAGAAGAGTTCTACGGCCCACTGACCATCCGACCCTGCACAACTGAGGGCCTGGCAAAGTAGATCCCGCCCTTGGGATCCCCTTCATCTGCCAAGGTGAACTCTAGAGAACTTTTCTGGCCGTGGCCGGGCCATCCACCTCTAGGCTTCTGAGCTGGCGTGTAAACTACCCGACCCTGACTGCTTCGCAGTACAGAGCGGGCTTAAGGCCTCCGGCCCGCTGGCGCGAACGGTAGCCCTGCAGTTGGCAAGCCAACCACGAACCTCTAGGCTGGTTTACAGCAGCCCCCAAAAGCGCAATCACATTCGCACCATTCAAATCCGCATCCCCTTCCCATCCACAGTGTCCACACTTGAACGACTTGCCACTGCGGTAGGATTGCGCAGGATCGGGATGGATATGCAAACACTTGTGGCAGGTCTGCGACGTGTATGCAGGCGGAACAAGAATCAGAGCAACCCCCGCACGCAGAGCCTTGTACTCCAAAAATTGACGTAGTTGGTAGAACGCCCAACTGTTGGTCCTACGCCGCTCGGCTTTGCTGCGTGGCTGTTGATTGACCCTTTCCCGGATCCCTGTCAGGTCTTCCAGAGCAATAGCGCTGTTGGTAGCTTTTGCCCTAGAGACAATAGCTTTGGAGATGCGATGATTGACCCACGTTTGAAAGCGTCTCTCCTTGCCAGACAGCCGTTGCAACAGTTCTCTGCATCTGCGCCGCGAACTGCGTGTGCCCTTACTGGCTTTGCGTTGGAGTACCGCCCTCAGCTTGGAGTAGTGGTCGCGGACTCGGTTCAACTGCTGTCCATTCCAATTGTCCCCCTCTGACGTATGGGCGATATCCGTCCTGCCCAAGTCCACCCCGATCACCTTGTCGGTATCTTGTTGCTTGGGCGGGTTTTTCTCTACGCAAATCTGGATGTAGTAGGAGCCGTCCTTCCGCTGGACTAGGGTGGCCGATTTGGGGTTAGAACCAGCCAGCATCCCACGCTGGTAGTTGCCAATGGCTAGTTCAAAGCGCTCTCGCCCTTCCACCGTGGTCAGCGACACCGTCCAGTCTTTCTCGCGAAATGAGAAGATACGTGCATCGTAGGTAACGAACCTACGCTTGAACTCTTTAACCGGACGGTTGCGCTGTCTCGCCACTTTGCGAGCGCCCGCCACCCGTCTGCACACCTGTTGAGCCAAGTTACTGGACAAGCCGAACCGGGCTCGAATCTCGTAGTAGCAAAGGGATTGCAACTTGACCGCGTTGACGATCTTCTCCGGCGTGTTCTGGTTGACCCAGTTCAATGCCTGCACAAAGACATCCATCGTCGCGTCCAATTTGGCGGCTTGCGACTGGGACACCTTGAGCTTGCAGGGGACGGTCAGGACTTGAGTCATGGTTCTATCATAACTTCCGCATTCCTCCCGACACTGACCCTACAGGTACAGTGCGGGGCTCCTGCGATTTCTAGCTGAACCTGAGGATGTCAAGCGCTCTTCTGCGCCGCTCTGGCAAACGGAGAACTCAATCCGTGCCTTCAGCATCGTGCCGGGCACGATCCGCCCGTTTGAGATCTTCCCCACTGGAGCGCACCGGCAGCTCGGCAGGAGCCTCCCGATCCAGGTGGTAATCCTACACGAGGCGCTCGCTGCTGGGATGATCTTCTCCTTCGGTAGGCAACAGTGGCGGATGCAGCAATTCAGCCGGAGGGCAGTCTTCTGAGGTGAGCAAATCTGACGTGCTGAGCATCCCCTTGGGAATGGTGGAAAGGCGCTGAGCAACAGCTCCAATGCTTTCCAGGCGAATCATCTCCTCCCAGGAGCAGATCTCCTCCTCATCTTCTGTCTCGTAGCGAACTAGGATGGTGTCCCCTTCGATATCGAGGATCTTGGCCCGTTCCAGCCAGCGTCCCTGATCCCGCAGATAGATCCACACATCCTTGCCTTCGCGGCTGAGTTGATAGATCCTACGATGAAGCACGGTCCCCTCCTGAAGTGAAAGATCCGAGTGAGTTGTGGGGGCTACCCAGCTCATCCCTCCATCTTAGCGTCTGGACACCGAGGCTGTATGCCTTTCCCGAGGCCAGACAGAGTCTCTTTAGGTTGGGTCGGTTTCGGCCAGAGAGACCCCTTCCATCGCCAAGGCTGTCTCCGCTTCTTCTGCCTGCACATCCCGCAGAAAGGATTCCAGAGAGGCATGGGCTTCCGCCTCAAGTTCTGCTCCGCCAAGGGTTATGCTCTCTTCCGGCAGCCAGCCCAAAAACGGCAGGGGCAAGAGGGTAGAAAGGTTGGTCAGGATCAGCAGCAGCCCCAGCCGGCTGAAATCGGTCTCCGTTACCCCCAGCCCATGCATCAGCAGGGATCCCAGCTCTTGGGAGAGAAACCCCGCCAAATTAAAGGCCGACATCAGCAGAGCAAAGAGGGTGGCCTCGATCCCAGGGGGGCAGAGGCGGGCGGCCAAGACCAGCACTGGCATAAAGGCAATTTGTCCTGCCACCGTCAGCACCAGGCTGTCCCCCAAGCTAAACCAATGATCGTCGATACCCCAATCCCGGTTGAGGTGATAGACCAAGATAAGGCTGGTCAGGCCCAACGCTGCCGAGATCACGGTCATCCAGCCGAACAGGGGCCGCAGTGGGATCCGCCGCAGGTACACCTGGAAGATCCCTACCCCCAGCAAACTGGCGATGCTGGTAACCAAGCGCACCTGACCCAAAAATTCCGGCCCAAAGCCGAGATCGTTGGTGACAAAGTAAAAAAGAGCCGCATCGGCGCTGGGAGTGGCCTGCCAAACGAACACAAACAGCACCGGCAGCAAAATGCTGGGTTGCCGCAGCGCCCGCCACACCTGCCCCACCTGTTGTTGCAAGGGATCCCAGCCCTGGGATAACGCCACCGGTTGATCGGCAATAACCCAAGCTGCCAGAGCGATGAACAACGGCAAAAAGGCCGTCAGCCCAAACACCACCTGCGGCGGATAATGGGCCAAGAGCGCTCCTCCCAAATAGGCGGTGAGCAGGGATCCCAAGGCCGTTGCTCCCCAAGTTAAAGATTGCAGCGTGCCCGTCCCCGCCCAGTCACTGCCGTGTACCCGCTCCACCACCAGCGAATCTACGATTACATCCCCTACCGCCACCGCCAGGGATCCCAAAACCATCCACAGGGTGGCCAGCCCAGCCGTCGGCGCCCACAGAGCCATTCCCAGCCAAGCCCCACACCCCAGAAGCCCTGACAACAAGAGGTAGGGACGACGCCGATAGCCCGCCACCGGTACAGTATCCGACAGCAGGCCGTAGAGGGGCTTGAGGATCCAGGGGCTCATGGCAACGCCCATCAACGCCGCCACCTGAGACGGGCTGAGGCCCAAGCTATCCTTCAGGTAAAAGCTGGTGGCCAGCCGTGCCAGCCCCACCGCCCCCTGCACAAAGTACACCAAGAGGATTCCGAACAATTCCGGCGTCCAGTGGATATCCCGCAGCGGGGTCAGGGTGGATTGGTGCAGCCGTTGCAGCAGAGGATGAATCATGAGCGGTCGCAGTGTAGCGAGATGTTAGTTGGTGCGGTGTTGCCTTGGCAACAGCAAAACCATAAGAATCTTAACAGTCTCTTCACCTTAACCTGTCCAACTGGCTTCCGGCTCCGACCTCCTTGGACGGGTTGCGCTTCCCAGCGCTCTTTCTGCTCAACCCAGCCGAGCTACAAAATCTACAAAATAATGAGGTCGAAATGAGGTCGAAAGGTAAACTACCCGGCTCCGACCGCTAAGCGGTACGGAGCGGGCTTTCAGTAGCCCTGGGCCTGCTCTGCTCTACCAGAGAACAAAACAAGCCCGGACCTCCAGGCTGGTTTACGACAGCCCCCAAGAGCGCAATTACGTTTGCACCATTCAAGTCCGCATCCCCTTCCCATCCACAGTGCCCACACTTGAACGACTTACCACTGCGGTAGGATTGCGCAGGGTCGGGATGGATGTGCAAACACCGGTGGCAGGTCTGCGACGTGTAGGCAGGCGGCACAAGAACCAGAGAAACCCCTGCAACCCTCGCCTTGTATTCCAGAAATTGACGTAGTTGGTAGAACGCCCAACTGTTGGCCCTGCGCCTTTCGGTTTTGCTGCGGGGTTGTTGATTGACCCTTTCCCGGATCCCTGTCAGGTCTTCCAGGACAATAGCGCTGTTTGTGGTCTTTGCCCTAGAGACAATAGCTTTGGAGATGCGATGATTGACCCACACTTGAAAGCGTCTCTCCTTGCCAGACAGCCGTTGCAACAGTTCTCTGCATCTGCGCCGCGAACTGCGTGTGCCCTTACTGGCTTTACGTTGGAGCGCCGCTCTCAATCGGGAGTAGTGGTCTCGGACTCGGTTCAACTGTTGTCCATTCCAGTTGTCCCCCTCTGACGTATGGGCAATATCTGTCCTTCCAAAGTCCACCCCGATCACCTTGTCGGTATCTTGTTGCTTGGGTGGTTTTTTCTCTACGCAAATCTGGATGTAGTAGGAGCCATCTTTGCGCTTGACCAGGGTGGCAGATTTGGGGTTGGAACCAGCCAGCATCCCACGCTGGTAGTTGCCGATGGACAGCTCAAAGCGCTCCCGACCCTCCACCGTGGTCAGCGACACCGTCCAGTCTTTCTCGCGGAACGAGAAGATACGAGCGTCGTAGGTAGCGAACCCACGCTTGAACTCTTTAACTGGACGGTTGCGCTGTCTCGCCACTTTGCGGGCGCCGGCCACCCGTCTGCAGACCTGCTGGGCCAAGTTACTGGACAAGCCGAATCGGGCGCGAATCTCGTAGTAGCAAAGGGATTGCAGTTTGACCGCGTTGACGATCTTCTCCGGCGTGTTCTGGTTGACCCAATTCAAGGCTTGGCCAAAAGCCTCCATCGTCGCGTCCAATTTAGCGGCTTGCAACTGGGACACCTTGAGCTTGCAGGAGATGGTCAGGATTTGGCTCATAAGTTCATTGTACTTCATCAAAGCGCATTCCTCCCGGCAGTGACCCTACGGGCACAGTGCGGGGCTCCTGCGATTTCTAGCTGATCCCCGGGTGCTATGCCATCCAGCCAAGGGCGGGGATCCCAAGAAGTCCAGCATGCTTTCGTCCCATGTTGACCGGCCCAACCCCACCTCGGCGGCACCTGAACCCGCAACTGCAGCAGCAGGCAGGGCAGTAGAGACGGGAGACAAAGGCATTCCGAAGCTATGATGAACAGGGATGGCTCTGAGTTTCTACCTACATCTTTAACTGGGTCTGTTTTCAGGCTGTGCTGACTGCTTCTTCTGCCGGTTCTGCGGCTGAGGCCATTGCTCCTTTTGCTCCCCAAGTCTGGAGCTGGCGCGGACATGCCATTCGCTACGTGGTGCAGGGATCCGGATCCCCGCTGGTCTTGGTGCATGGATTTGGGGCTTCCATCGGCCATTGGCGGCACAACATCCCCGTGCTGGCTGCGGCAGGATACCGGGTCTATGCCCTGGATTTGCTGGGGTTTGGCGGCTCGGCCAAGCCTGCCCTCCCCTACACCCTGGATCTCTGGGCGGAGTTGCTGGTGGATTTTTGGCAGCAGCACATTCAGCAGCCTGCTGTATTTATCGGCAATTCCATTGGTGCCTTGCTCAGCTTGATGATGGCCGCCCGGCATCCCCAGTTAACGGCAGGAGCAGTGTTGCTCAACTGCGCCGGGGGGTTGAACCATCGCTCCCATGAGCTCAGCCCGATTTTCCGCCTTTTCATGAGTGTTTTCACCGCTCTGGCGGCTTCTCCGGTGACGGGGCCGTTTTTGTTCGATCGGGTGCGGCAGCGGCAGCGTATTCGCGCAACTCTGGAGCAGGTGTACCGCAACCCCGCCGCCATTACGGATGAGCTGGTGGAGATTCTCTATGCCCCTTCCTGTGATGTGGGCGCTCAGCAGGTGTTTGCCTCGATTCTCACCGCTCCCCCCGGCCCGACTCCTGAAGCCCTATTGCCTCAGGTGCGCTGTCCGCTGTTGGTGCTCTGGGGAGAAGGGGATCCCTGGACGCCCATTCAACGGGGTCGCGGCTTTCAAAACCACGTGAAAGGGATCGACTACCAGTTCTTGCCCATTCCCAATACAGGCCATTGCCCCCACGACGAGCGCCCAGAGGTGGTCAACCCTCTGATTTTGAGCTGGCTGCCCAGAGCCTTTGCGGCAGTCTAGCCTTTTTTAGAGGTTCCTTTGCTGGAGAGGCCCAACCAGCTCCGCATCTTGGCCACCCAAACTTGAAGGGGTGAAGGCTGGGGGCGGATCGCCACCTGGATCGGCTCGTCTTGGAAGTCCTTGTCCTTGAGGCGAAACCCAAACTCCAGGTCATCTTTCACCTTGCCGAGACGGGGAAACAGCCTGACGGCTGCTTTTTTGAGTTCTTCCTCGTTTTGGAAAATGGCCTGGTGAATGGCGCTGGAACGCCCCACTGCTAGGGATCCCACCGGCAGCCAAGGATTGGGCTGGCCAGGCGCGGGCTGGCGACGGCGGGCAAAGATGTTGAACTCCGGCATCCCCTTGGCTTTCAGCTCGTCGTACCGTTTGGCGGCTTCCTTGCGCTTGGCAGTGTTGGAGCTGGCCGGTTTTTTCTCAGGCTTGGATTTGCGGAAACCCTTAGACTGACTCATACTTCGGCTGACGAGAGGGGGGATTCTTGCAGCTTAGCGCAGATCGGATCCCCTTCTCTGCTGGGGATCCCTTGTCATCATTGTTCGTAGCCGGCGTGCTATACTTGTTGAGCTTCGGCGGGCGGTTAGAGGGGCCCGTCAGTCGGGATGTAGCGCAGCTTGGTAGCGCACTTCGTTCGGGACGAAGGGGTCGCAGGTTCGAATCCTGTCATCCCGATAGGCTTGAAGTTCACTTAGCTGTCAACTGGTAGTTTTTCGGGTCAGGGTGAGACGCCTGGGCTGCTGAGAAAAGCCCTACAAGCCTGTGCATTATTGCTCCGCAATGCTGACGCGAAGATGCGACGACGCGACCAACGTTTTGGGTGTAGGTGCAGTGTCCTATTTTGAATTGAAATGACCCTAATCTTGGAGTTGTAAGTGACGCAGCCAGGCATTGACGTTGACCCGAATTCGCTGCCCAACCTGTAAGAGGCGGTGCAGGTTTTCGGCAGAAATGTCTCGGCAGTCTTCTTGGGGCCAAGCTGGGCAACGCGGGCCAATTTGACGCTCCAGCGCTGTCAGATAGAGCTCTTGCAGGCGATCCAAGTTGATGGGCAGGCGCAGGTCTGCAGCCAATTGCAGCCATTCTTCCAGGTTGTAGAGCTGTTCGCCGAAGGTCTCCGGCTCAAAAGCGTGGGCAAGGTGCCACATCCCCCGCTGTAGGAGCCGATCCAGAACCCGGGCTGCCTCTTCCCGCCGCAACTGACACCCCAACTGCTCGGCCTCGCGCACAATTGCCCGCAATTCCAGCAGGTGATCCCGCTTGCCCTCTTCCATTTCCATCGCCCGCAAACTGGTCAACAGGCGTTGGTTGAGGGTGATCTGAGCGGCGGCCAACAACTCTTCCGGGATCGGCAGGCCGTCGGCCCGAAAGGCCATCAAGACCCCGTAATTGTCCAGGTAGGTTTGGCGGTAGAGCTGGGCCAGGCGGTCTAGGGTATCTTGAGTGAGCCAGCGCATCATCTGCTGCCGATCTTCGTCGTCGAGGGCGTTCAAGTCGAAGGTTTCCGGCCCAAATAGGTCTTGCAGGGTCAGGATCATCTGGATCCGACTGTGGGATCCGGCCAGCAGCCGCGCTTTTATCTGCTCGTAGATGCGCCGCCCAGCAAACGGCTTGACGCCACATTGAAAGTCCCAGCCGCCGAGATGGAGCATGGCGTAGATCAGGTCGTGCTCTTCGCGGGTGGTGGGAAAAGTGAGCTTCACCCGCCCGATAGCCAGTGTCGATCCTCCTATCGTCAGGCGATCTTGATCCACTTGATCCAGCACATATCCTTGGGAACGGGGGATCCCGTTAAACAGGGAAAACATGGCGTGCCGGGCCACCAGCCGTTGCGGGCTGATCAAGCTGGGGCGCACCAAGGCGCAATAGACCCCCTTGCCGTCTCTGTAGAGGTCGAGGTTGCTGGGGGCCTTGCTCAGGCGCTGCAAAAACTCCTCTTCTAGGTTGACATCCGCCACTGCTGCTGCCAACTGGATAGCCCGTGCCGCGTAACGCAGGATCTGCACCCCTTCAGGACGGGATAGCTCCTCGAAAAACCAGCCACAACTGGTGAACATCAACTGGCTGTAGCGCTGCATCTCCAACAGGCGCAGCACTTGCACCCGATCTTCGGCGGTGAGGCGGTGGCTTTGGTGCTCCTGCAAAAAGGCATCACAGCGCTCCCGATCCAAAATCACCTCGATGTAACGATCCCGCGCCAGCCAGGGATCCCGCAGGTAGGCTCTGGCCTCCGTCTCGTAGATCTCGGCCAGCTGATCCCGCAGCCAGTTGAGGGCCTCCCGCAGCGGTTGCCGCCAGCGTTGGTGCCACCCTCCCACCGCTCCGCAGCCACAGTCTCGCGACCACCGTCCTACCCCGTGGGCGCAGCTCCAAGCGGTGACCGGTTTCAGTTGCACCTCCCAAGTGGGGGGATGCTGGCTGAGAAAATGGCTGTAGTTGCCCACCTGCCAGCCCCGGCGGGGAAATTCCTCGCAAAAGGCATAGGCCAGCGTGCGTTCTACACCCCGCTTGTGGTGGCCAAAAGTCTCGCCATCGGTGGCACAGTTGATCAGATAGGCTTCCCCCTCTTTGTCCGGGCGCAGAGCGCAACGGATCCGCTCCGCCAGAGAGTGGGTGCTGTAGACGATATCCCCAAAGCCCAAGTCACGGGAAATGGGGCCATCGAAAAAGAAAATATCCAAGTACCCCTCCCGGTCGGGGGTAAAGCAGCGGTAGGGCCGGCGGGGATCGATCTGGCCTTGGCTGACATCGATCCACTCGGTTTGTCCCAAGGGGCGAATGCGCTGCGCTTGGCTGGGGGCCAAAATGACGAAGCGGATCCCACATTCGACCAAGGCCGTGACCGTTGCTGCATCAATGGCGGTTTCGGCCAGCCACATGCCCTGGGGATGGCGCCCGAAGCGGTGTTGAAAATCGGCAATTCCCCAGCGGATCTGGGTGTACTTGTCTCGCTCGTTGGCCAGGGGCAGGATGACGTGGTTGTACACTTGGGCAATGGCATTGCCATGACCCTCCAGCCGCTCGGCGCTGAGACGGTCGCCGGCCAAAATGCGTTGGTAAACTTCAATGTCATGCTCCTCTAGCCAAGAGAGGAGAGTAGGGCCGAAGTTAAAGCTCAAGAATTCATAGTTGTTGACAATGCGCACCACCCGTCCCTGGTCGTCCAGAACGCGGGCAAAGGCGTTGGGGCGGTAACATTCCGCCCAAATGCGTTCGTTCCAGTCGTGAAAGGGGCTGGCGCTCGGCTGTCGCTGAATGCGGTTGAGGCAGGGATCCTCTCGGGGCGGCTGATAGAAATGGCCGTGCAACACCACGTACGGCCGCGCAGAGGAAAGCTCAGCAGCACCTGCCGGAGAAGGAGCCGCTTGCATCGGCGGGTCGGAGACCAAATCGCTGTGCCCTGACTGTGCCGCTGGCCTATCGGAATTTTTGGAGCCACTCGGCATCATGAGATTACACTCCTTTTAGAGGCCTCCAACTGGGTTACAGGGGAAGGCAATGTTAACTTAAGTTCATATCCATACGTTACAGCGATCCCCGATCTGCAACGGTGAATGTAAAAGATTCAGTTGGAAATTTGACAGGGAACAAACATCGGTCAGTAATCTTTGCGTTTTCCTCACAACAGAAGGGATCCCGGGACTTAGCGGGTGGGGGCCGATCTGCCGGTGGCCATTTCCCACGCCGAACAACCCGTTTGAGGTCAGGCCCCCATTGGAATCCCGGTGGATCCCCAGCTCGAACTCACATTCCGGTCCAGTGCCACCAGGCCCAGCCCAGCCCCACCAGCAGCGCCGTTATCCCATAGAGGGATCCCACCACCTGCACCTCCGACCAGCCCCCCAGCTCCAGATGGTGGTGCAAGGGCGACATGCGCAACAGCCGTCTGCCTGTGCCGGTTTTGCGTTTGGTGTATTGGAAGTAGCCCACCTGCAGCATCACCGACAGCGCCTCTACCACCAGCACTCCCCCCATCAGGGCCAAGGCCCAGAGCTGATCCCCCAGCAGCGCCAACCCGGCCAGAGCGCCCCCCAACCCCAGGGATCCGGTATCGCCCATGAACAGCCGCGCCCGGTGGTGGTTGTGAACCAGGAACCCCAAGCAGGCACCGCTCAGGGTGAAAGCCAACACCGATAGCTCTGGATCCCTGTGAAGGAGCCCCAGCCCAATCAGCAGGATGGCCACCACCCCTGCCGCCAAGCCGTCCATACCATCGGTGAGGTTTACGGCATTATTGGTGCCCACCAACACAAACAGGGCCAAGGGCCAGAACAGCCAGCCCAGAGAGAGGGTGCCTATCCCCGGCAAGGTCAGACTGGTCGGGATCCCCTGCCAGGCCAGGTAGACACAAAACCCAAGGGCAACTCCCACCTGGAGCAACAGCTTGTGTTGGGGAGACAACCCCTTGTTGGATTGCTGTCGGATCACCAGCCAATCGTCCAGCCAGCCGACAAAGCTGTAGGCCAGCGTGAGCAGCGCGACGGCCAGCCAATGGGGATCCCAGCCGTTCGCGTAAGCGGGCCGTAGGCCTTTCCAGATCCCGGCCACCAGTAGCCCCACGGGCAAAAAGCTGATCCCGCCCATGGTGGGTGTGCCTGCTTTTTTCTGGTGGGATTGGGGCCCCTCCTGGCGGATCACTTGCCCTGCCTTCCAGCGCCGCAAGCCGGGGATGAGCAGGGATCCCAGCAGGGCCGAACCCAACGCGCTCAATCCAAAAGGAACGACCACCTGGGGGCGGATCCCAATCACAAGGGCCGAGAGGGCCAAACCCAGCCCCAGCGAGAGCGCCATCCCGCCCCACTCTGTTTCTTCCAGCTCTAGATCAGGAAGTGTATCCGCATCCACCCTTTCTGAACCCCTCACACCCTCAACCTCCAAACCCTCAAAAACTCTATCCTGCCAGAGCTCAGAGGCGAAAGTTAGTTGAGTGGGGATCCCTTCAATAGGGCCACTTCCAGTTGCGCACCTCCGGCAGATCTTCCCCGTGTTTGCAGATGTACTGCTTGTGCTCCACCAGCTTGTCCCGGATAAGCTGCTGGACGTGATCCCGCCGGTACTTGAAGCGATCCACCCGCTCCAAGACGTCGTTGGCCAAGTTAAAGCGATCCACCTGGTTGAGAACGCACATGTCGAAGGGGGTGGTGGTGGTGCCTTCCTCCTTGTAGCCGCGCACGTGCAGGTTGTGGTGGTTGGGACGGCGGTAGGTGAGGCGGTGGATGAGCCAAGGATAGCCGTGGAAGGCAAACACGATGGGCTTGTCGGGGGTGAAGATACTGACAAACTCCTTGTCGCTAATGCCGTGGGGGTGTTCGCTGGGCGGCTGCAGCTTCATCAAGTTCACCACATTCACCACCCGGATCTTGATCTCTGGCAGGTGCTGCCGTAGGAAGTCCACCGCCGCCAGGGTTTCCATCGTCGGCACATCGCCGCAGCAGGCCATCACCACATCCGGCTCTGAACCCTGATCATTGCTGGCCCATTCCCAGATGCCCAA
The DNA here is from genome assembly GCF_054058315.1 of Thermostichus sp. MS-CIW-40. NCBI lineage: Bacteria > Bacillati > Cyanobacteriota > Cyanophyceae > Thermostichales > Thermostichaceae > Thermostichus > Thermostichus sp. MS-CIW-40. The sequence goes on along the minus strand of NZ_JBSSAC010000025.1, from coordinate 12,691 downwards.
GCCCTGGGTGCAGTGCTTGATGGCCGCATCCATATCCAGGTACTGCAGGGCCGGCTGTTTGCCCGCCACGATCACATTCACGTAGTGGCGACTGCGCAGACAGTGGTCGGCCACCGAGAGCAAAGTATTGGTATCCGGGGGCAGGTAGACGCGGATGATTTCGGCCTTTTTGTTGACCACGTGATCCAAAAAGCCGGGATCCTGGTGGCTGAAGCCGTTGTGATCCTGCCGCCACACATGGGAAGTCAGCAGGTAGTTGAGGGAAGGGATGGGCCGCCGCCAAGGAATGTGACGGGTGGTTTTCAACCATTTGGCGTGTTGGTTGAACATCGAGTCCACCAGGTGGATGAAGGCTTCGTAACAGGAAAAGAACCCGTGTCGCCCGGTCAACAGGTAGCCTTCTAGCCAGCCCTGACAGACGTGCTCGCTGAGGATCTCCATCACCCGTCCATCTGGGGAGAGGTGCTCGTCGCAATCGTAGATGGGAGCTACCCAGGTGCGATCGCTGGCCTCAAACACAGCATCCAAGCGGTTGGAAGCGGTTTCATCGGGGCCAAAGAGGCGGAAGTTGTGGGGGTTGAGCTTCATCACATCCCGCAGAAATTGCCCCAGAACTCGGGTGGCTTCGGCTTCGGTGGTGCCGGGGCGGGGGACAGGCACGGCGTAGCGACGGAAATCCGGCATTTTCAGCTCCCGCGTCAGCAGGCCGCCGTTGGCGTGGGGCAAAGCCCCCATGCGTTTTTCCCCTTTGGGGGCCAGCTCTTGCAGCTCCGGCAGCAGACGGCCATTTTCATCGAAGAGTTCTTCCGGCTTGTAGCTGCGCATCCAGTCTTCCAGAGCCTTGAGGTGCTCCGGTTTTTTGGCCAGATCCGCCAGGGGCACTTGGTGGGAGCGCCAGAAATCTTCCACCTTTTTGCCGTCCACCTCTTTGGGGCCGGTCCAGCCTTTGGGGGTGCGCAGGATGATCATCGGCCATTGGGGACGAGTGGGATCCCCTTTGCTGCGGGCATGCTGCTGGATTTCTTGGATCTCGTGGATCACCGTGTCCAAAGTGGCGGCCATCAACTGGTGCATCTCTGCCGGCTCGCAGCCTTCTACGAAGTAGGGTTTGTAGCCGTAGCCCACAAACAGATTTTGCAGCTCGTCACGGCTGAGGCGGGCCAAAACGGTGGGATTGGCGATCTTGTAGCCGTTCAGGTGCAGAATCGGCAGCACTGCTCCGTCGTGGATGGGGTTGAGGAACTTGTTGGAATGCCAGGAAGCGGCCAAGGGGCCGGTTTCCGCTTCTCCATCCCCCACCACACAGGCCACCAGCAGATCGGGGTTATCAAAGGCAGCCCCAAAGGCGTGGGCCAGGGCATAGCCCAGTTCTCCCCCCTCGTGGATGGAGCCAGGGGTTTCCGGAGCCACGTGGCTGGGCACGCCGCCGGGGAAGGAGAATTGCTTGAAGAGCTTGCGCATGCCTTCGGCGTCTTGGCCGATGTTGGGATACACCTCGCTGTAGGTGCCTTCCAAGTAGGTGTTGGCCACCAGAGCAGGGCCACCGTGGCCGGGGCCGGTGATGTAGAGGATGTTGAGGTTTTCCCGTTTGATGATGCGGTTGAGATGCACGTAGATGAAGTTCAACCCGGGTGTGGTGCCCCAGTGCCCCAGCAGGCGTGGCTTCACATGTTCCAGTTTTAGGGGTTCTCGCAGCAGCGGGTTGTCCATCAAATAGATTTGCCCGACCGACAGATAGTTGGCGGCCCGCCAGTAGGCATCCATTTTGCGAAGCTCGTCGGCGGTGAGCGGTTTTGTCGAGAGCTGTTCTGCCAGAACCATAGCTGTACCCCATAGGTATCTCTACTCCTATGGTGATCCGGGTTTGCCCAATTGCCGGGGGATCTTGGGATTCCTTTGGATTTGGCTCATTGGGTGAGCGGTAGGCACCTGTTACCACCACCAGGGCTTGATCGGGGTGCCGTCGGGAAAGATCAGGCCGGCAATCCGGGATCCGCTGTGCTTTAACCCTTCGATCTGAGCTCCTTCCAGGTTGGCTTGGGTTAGGTTGGCCCCGCTGACATCGGCCCGCCGCAGGTTAGCCCCCTGAAACTGGGCCTGACGCAGCTCGGCGCCGCTGAGATTGGCCCCTTCCAGGTCGGCATTTTGCAAGTTGGCCCCCCGCAAGTCCGCTCGCTGTAGGTTGGCTCCCCCCAAGTCCGCTCCCTCCAGGTTGGATCCACGCAGATCGGCCCGGTTCAGATCCGCTCCCCTCAGCCGGATCTGACAGAGCACCAGTTCTCGCAGATCGGCTTTGCTCAGGTCTTGGCCGGAGAAATCCTGTCCCTGTCCCCCCCAGTTCTGCAACTGCCAGATGTGGCGCACCCGTTCTTCTAGGTGGGTCTCTTCCGAAAGCCGGGATCCCCGCAGGCTGGTGCCGCTAACTTTTACCCCCCTCAGGTCGGATCCCCGCAGATCGGCTCCTTCGAGGACGGCGCCGCTTAGCTTGGCCTCTTGCAAATTGGCCTGGCGCAGATCCGCCCGGCGCAGGTGGGCGCCGTTGAAGTTGCAAAGGCGCAGGTTGGCCTTTCTCAAATTGGCTTCGTAGAGGTTAACGCCCCCTAGCCGCGCCTCTTGCAGATCCACTCCCTCCAGGTCGGCGTAGGCAAAGTTCCGCTCCCCACGCCGATAGGCCACGATCACCCCTTGCGCTCCCCCCACCGGGCGAAAGGGGCTGTAGGTGCAACAGGCCTGTTCTGCCTCCGGCTGGCCTAGCTGAGACAACAGCCGCCAAGCTTCCAGCCGCACCGCCCAAGAGCTGTTGCCAGCGAGGGCTGCAATGAGTTCGGCCAGGCCCGCCGACCCGTACTGCAGCAACTGGGGCAGGGTGGCCAAGCGCACGGCTTCATCGCTGTGGGTGAGTCGTCTCCGCGCCCCCTCGATACCTCCCAACACCAAGGCGTGGGCAGGGGCGCTCCCGGTTGCCATTTGCCCCCCCAACACCAGATCCCAAGGTTGGGGCCGGGATCCCTGGCCAGTTCTGGCAGCCGGCTGAGGCTTACCTACCATGGGCAGATCCCGATGAACCTGGCTTATAGCCAACGCCCCACCACCACGCGGATGGTGCCATCCTCCAGCACTTCTTCGGCCTCGATGGTATAGCCCTGCTCACGGGCTGAGCGCAGCAAACTTTTGTGGGCATAGCGCTGCAAGATCGGCTCCAGAAAGGTCTTGGGATCGATGCCCGCCCCCCACAGATCGGCCACCAGCTCGTAGTGATCCCCGTTGCGGCGAAACCCGATGTCGAAGCCATTCTTTTGCCGGATCACCAGATCGGCGCGGGTGCGGTTCCAGAGATAGCCCCGCAGGCTGGCATTCCGCTGCACAGCGTAGCCCAATTCCTTCAGAGTCTCTTCCAGGAGATCGGCGTCTTTGATTTGCACTTGCAGGGTGGTGAAGTGAGACATGGCCCTTCCAATCCTTTGACCGATGGAGACCGGATCCTCACTATAAAGCGCCCTTGGGGTGGTGGAAGAAATGTAAACCATCCTGCGGTGGGTCGAGCGAGCGGAACGCAGCTCCCCCTTTCTCCCGCAGGAGTGCAGCACACCTGGGCCTGGAGGGTCGCTGGGCTGGCCTGACCTGCCTTCTTATGTAGGCGCGCGCTGCGGCATTCGCGATAGCGGTACGGAGCACCAAGGCTGAGGCATCCGCGCCTAGCGTGTTCGGTAACACAGAAATCTTGGATCTACATCTAGCGTCTAAAGTCAAGAATTGACGATAGTCTCCACTATGTTTGGAGGCAGCAGCAAAAATCTGTCCCACAGGGATCTGTTCTCGTCTGTTTCCGGCTGAGGTTGTCGGCGATGACGTGCCAAATTCACCTCAAGGCATTCCAAAAACCTGCTGATGAACCTTTCTATTCCCTGCCGAGCAAGCCCTTCCGATAGTTCTGCAAACAGAAATATCCATTTCTAGTTCTAACAAAATGAGTGAAAAAATTTGCTTTCTTAGCTTATGAGCAATCTGATTTGGCATCAAAAACTTGTTGATTTTTTAGAACAATCTTTCGTAACTTTCCTAAGTCTTAAATCCAGGCTTATGAAATGGTTAATTTCTCGGCCACCCTTTTAGTAGAGTTTTTAATCAACAAAATGGGCAGCTAGACGCTCCTAATAGAGTCTAGTGAGCCAGACTCAATAAATTTAGTGAGTCAAACACCGAGTTCTGGATTAGATTTTTCGAAGTCAAAGCCTTTACGAAAAGGCTTTTGTGCTGGTATGAATAAGGTGCTGTTTGCAGAAAGGTCAGCTTTGTGTGTAGGAAGAGGGCCCGATGCAGCAGGAGAAGTAGAGATTCTGACAGGACATGAATTTATGGTGTGGGGTTTGATATGTCAGAAAGTCTTGACTTGCAAGATGCGGTGGGGCGTTTCTTGAAGACGATTGGCCGCTACTCGTTGCTCACCGCTGAAGAAGAGCTCCGCCTGGCTCACCAGGTGCAGCGGATGGTGACGCTCTTGGAGCAACGGCAGCCCCATGAGTCTGTGGAAGGTTGGAGCCAGCGGCTGGGGATCCCCTTGGCAGAGCTGCAGCAGATCCTGCGGCAGGGGGAAGCAGCCAAGAAACGAATGGTGGAGTGTAACCTCCGCTTGGTGGTGTCGATTGCCAAGCGCTATCGCAATCGCGGCTTGCCGTTTCTGGATTTGATTCAGGAAGGCACGATCGGCCTCACCCGCGCCGTGGAAAAGTTCGATCCCACCCGTGGCTACAAGTTCTCCACCTATGCCACTTGGTGGATCCGGCAAAGCGTGAACCGGGGCATCCAAAACAAGGGGCGGATGATCCGTCTGCCGGCCCACATGTACGAAAAGGTCTCCCAGGTGAAGCGGCGCTACCGCGAGTTATCTGCCGAAAGGGGATCCCGTCCCCAAGCGGAAGAAGTTTTTGATTCTCTGGATATTGGCGATAACTACCGGGAGCTGATCACCCGCCACATGGCAGAGATGCGTTCCTTGAATGTGGGGGTAGGGGATGAAGACGGCACCGAGCTGCAGCACTTCATCCCAGATGAAGACAACGACCCTGTTGAACACCTAACCCAGCTTGCCCGTCGAGAGGAAGTCCGCGCGCTGGTGGGCCAACTGAGTGAACGAGAACGACAGGTGATCGTGGCTCGCTATGGGCTGGATGGATCCAGAGGTCTAACGCTGCGGGAAATTGGGGAGCACATCGGTCTTTCGCGGGAGCGAGTACGACAGATTGAACGGCGGGCCTTGCGGAAGTTGCGGCGGCTGCAACAGGAATACTCCACGCCCAAAGCTGCCAAACCCTGGGTTAACGGGAACCTGTAACCGTTTGCGTCAGCGGTGCGCAGCACTGTAGAAAGGTTTTTTCACCACTTCGGCAGGCTGGCGCTGCCCCCGAATTTCAATTTCCAGCCGGGATCCCACCTTGGCCCAAGCCGGAGCGACATAGCCCAAGCCGATGCCGTAGCCCAAACTGGGAGAATGGGTGCCGCTGGTTACCCGTCCGATCGGCTCGGGGGAGTTGGGAGCGTAGATGGCATAGCCGCTGCGGGGAATGGCCCGTCCGCGATAGGGGTGCGGAACACTTTCCAACATGCGAAACCCCACCAGGTGGCGAGGGATCCCTTGCTGCCGTTGGCTTTCGATGGCGGGCTTGCCGATGTAGTCCCCTGGGTTGTTCACCAACCAGCCCAAGCCGGCTTCTAAGGGAGTGGTGCTCTCGTCCATGTCCTGCCCGTAAAGATGGAAGGCAGCCTCCAGGCGCAGGGTATCGCGGCAGCCCAGCCCACAGGGTTGTACGCCGGCCTGAATCAGTTGCTCCCAAAGGCGGATGCCGTCTTCGGGGCTGAGCATAACTTCAAAGCCATCTTCTCCGGTGTAGCCAGTGCGGGCCACGAAGATAGACTCTCCCAAGGCTCCCGCCGCTCCGGCAAACTGACCCTGCTGAAACCGGCGCAAAGCCTTCAGGGATCCCTCCAAAAAGGGCTGGAGAACCTGTTCGGCTGCCGGCCCCTGCACCGCCAACAAGACCCGAGTGTCGGAGTGATCCTGCAGGTTGACTCCGGGGATCCCTTGGAAGTGGTGGTTGAGCCAATCCCAATCCTTCTGCCGGGTAGCTGCATTGACGATCACGCTCCAGTGCTCCAGCTCACCCTCCAGTGGATGCCGGTAGAAGATGACATCATCCAAAATGCCCCCCAGTGGATTGAGCAGGACGGTGTAGCGACCGGATCCCACAGGAACGGCGCTCAGATCGCTGGGAACCAGACGGCTGAGGTGGGATCCCAGCTCCGGCCCCCAGAGGGTGAACTTGCCCATGTGGGAAATGTCGAATATCCCCACCCTCTCCCGCACTGCCCGATGTTCTGCTATCACTCCCCGATACTGCAGCGGCATTTCCCAGCCGGCAAAAGAGACAAATCGCGCCCCCAAAGCTTGATGAAGGGAGAACAAGGGGGTGCGTTGCAGAGGCGTTTGGCTCATCAAGGGATCCTCAGCGGTCTAAAGACTAAAAGGTCAAAGACTAAAATAAGTGCAGCATCGCCCATTTCTCGGAGCTTGTGCCATGCGCCTTCTCCACACCATGATCCGCGTCGGCAACCTGGAGCGCTCCCTGCGGTTTTACCGAAAAAACGCCGTAAAGCCCTGCCCTTGAGGGTAGGGATGTAAGGCGCAGACCGTTTTATCCCTTCAGGAACGCTGTTCGCGGTAGCGGTGCGTAGCACTTTTGCGTAGCACTTTAAAATAGCAATATGTTGGTCAGAGAAGCCAAGCTGCTCAACGGCACAGCAGAGCAGTACCAAGCTCTGGATGAAGCCATTCGCACTGCGCAGTTTGTGCAAAACAAGTGTCTACGGTACTGGATGGATAACCGGGGCGCGACCAAAGCGGTTCTGTATTCCCTCTGCAAGGACTTGGCCAAAGAGTTCCCCTTCGCCCGCCAGCTCAACTCTGCCGCCCGTCAAGCTAGTGCCGAAAGAGCTTGGTCTGCCCTCTCCAACTTCTACCGCCGTTGCAAGAACAAAGAGCCAAGGAAAGGCTATCCGCAGTTCAAGAAGAACTGTCGGTCGGTCGAGTACAAGCTGTCCGGCTGGAAGCTGTCTCCTGACGGCATGTCCATCACGTTCACCGACGGCTTCAACGCAGGAACATTTGCCTTGTACTGCAATGGTGAGGCAAGACACCATATCCTAAACTCCAAAATCAATCGGGTGCGGGTGATACGCAGGGCAGATGGGTACTATGCCCAGTTCTGCTTGGATGTGGAGCGCAAGGAGCAGGGAGAATACACAGGCAATGTTATTGGCATTGACTTGGGCTGGAAGGCTTTCTACACCGACCAGAACGGCAACTCTGTAGAGTGTCCAAAGTTTCTCAGACGCAGCGAAAGGAGGTTAAAGCAGCACCAGCGCAGATTAAGTCAGTATCGGGAGGAATACACAACTTCACTTGCCTTGTGATATAAATAATACTGCGGACACCAGAAACGGTTGTTTAAGGCACTGGTAACGGTTGATTGGGGGTGTCGTAAACCATCCCAGAGGCCCGTGGTTAGTTTACTAACTGCAGGACTACTAAAAGCCTACTCTGTACCGCGAAGCAGTCAGGGTCGGGTAGTTTACTTGGCGGATCCCCCTACAGTCAACTGGCCCAGCACGTTGATATCAAAGGTGAAATTAATCGTCACCGAGTTGCCCTCGTAAGCCTCAGGCAGCGGCAGGAAGGGAGCTGCCCTCTGGATAGCCGTCAGCGCTGCATCGTCTGTTTGTTGGCTGCCAGACGTGCGCCCCAGGCGAATGCTCTGCAGATCGCCAGCTCGACCCACCGTAAAAATCACCACCGTGCGACGCGAGGTGCCGGTCTGCCCAGGGATCCAATTTTGCTCCACTTTCCGCTGCAAAGCGGCCAGCCAGGGGCCCCAATCCACATCGGCCCGCGCTGCCACACTGGGGGGATTGGGAGCGGATTGGGTGGGGTTGGCCAATCCACTAGCTCCACTGCCCTGGATCCCGGCTCCATTGCTGGGAGCAGAGGCACTGACCGGAGGCCCCAACTGGGAAGAGTCAGAGGGCCGCTGGGCGGGAAGAACCTCTGTCACCGGTTGCGGAGCGGGCGGAACGGGAGCCAATTGGCTGGGATCCGAAACCCGCTCGCTTGGCTGTATGGGCAAGGGCTCCGCAGTTGGCGGGGGAGTGGGCCTTGGGGAGGGAGCAGCCGCCACAGGCGGTGGAGTTTGGGTCGGAGTAGGTCTGGGGACAGGCGTGGAAGGTGGCGGTGCCGCAGTCGGGGTCGCGGTGGGCTGAGGGGGAGCGGGGGTTGGGGTAGGCGTGGGCTTGGGTGGAGGGGTTGGAGTTGGGGTTGCCAGGGCAACTGCAGCCGGGGCAGGTGGTGGTGGAACAGGGGCAGGCTGCTGTGGTGGCGGTGGTTGGGGTCTTGGCGGAGGAGGAGCAGGGGCCTCCTGGGGAGGGGCGGCCTGAGATTGAGGTGGACTGCCTTGAGACGGAGGGGCTTCTACCCGCTCACCCCCATCGCGGGAATCAACTTCTGAAACCAGATCTGCTTCCTCTGGGGGCTGCAGATCTTCTGGATCCAGAAGGATAAACTCAATGGCTTCTTGTTCTGGCTCGCGAGTGAGCCAAAGCCGCCCCAAGTGGAGCAATCCCAGCAGCACCAGCACGTGCAGCAGCAGCGACAGCGCCACCATCCAAAAAAAGTTGCGAGATTCATCCTCGCGGCGGCGCTGCTCAATCCAGATGCTGGTCATAGCCAAGATTGCCCTTTCCTTTCTTCAACGCTCTCAACACACCGAGTTGTCTGTTGCAGACTGGGCCACGGGGGTAACACACTAGCTAGTGTTATAGCATCCGAGCAGTTGGCACTCCTGCGCAAAGGCGTATAGTCTATCTCGGGCTCGGGAAGGGATCCCACCTTGCAGCAGCTCTAAGATCGCCTACCTTGAAAAGAGCGGGGATCCCATTAGCCGGGGAAAAGCCCCACAGCTCGGGGTGCTGGCTCTGATGTTGGCTGGTGGGGCACTTTTGGTGGCTTTTTAGGAGCGACGTTATGGAACCCATCCGCTTTCATCTGGCCTTTCCAGTTGCCGATATTGCCTTGGCCAAGGCCTACTACGGCGATGGCTTGGGCTGTGAGATCGGTCGAGAAACCTCTGCTGCCGTTATTTTTAACCTGTACGGCCATCAACTGGTGGCCCACCTCACCCACGAAGAGCTGACGCCCCAGCGGGGCATCTACCCTCGTCATTTTGGCCTGATCTTCCCTACCCAAGGGGATTGGCAGGCGCTGGCCGACCGTGCCCTGGAGCGAGCCTTGCCCTTTTATCAGGAGCCGCGTTGGCGCTTTGTTGACACCCCTTTGGAACACGGCACCTTCTTTTTGCAGGATCCCTTCCATAACCTGCTGGAGTTTAAGTACTACCGCAACGCTTCCGCCATTTTCGGGGAGCGGGAATTGGCCTTGGTCGGGGACAGTGCTTCCCACCGCTCGCGCGAACGATCCCCGGCCCGCTCAAGTGGCATGTAGTGCAAACAGGAGGAACCTTTGGCCACTCAACTCCTGCGTTCTGGCCCTGCGCGCGGCCCTATCTGGCAGATGGATTTCAACACCGTCCCCCTGCGGGATGAGCAGAACCGAAGGGTTTGGGAGCTGTTGGTATGCGATCCCACCGGCCGGTTTCGCCAAGCGCAGTATTGCAGTAACCAAGAGGTGAACAGCACCTGGGTGGCACGACAGTTGCGGAGCTACCTGGAAGCTGCCCCACAGCCTCCCTCGGCCATTCGTGTGTTTCGAGCCCGCATGAGTTCCATCCTGCAACGGGCCTGCGATGCGGTTGGGATCCCGATGCTGCCCAGTCGTCGCGTTTACACCCTCAAAGCTTGGATGCGAGAACGGGCAGAGCAGGTTTACCCTCAAGAGACTCAGTTTACCTACAGCCCCGAACCTCCTGTGGATCCCGATCCGCCGGATCCTATCCGTCTGCCGGACAAGTTGCAGGGAGAACGCTGGGCCTTCGTGACCTTGCGAGCTGAGGATCTGCGGGAAGCCGACGCCTGGCCGATAGAATTTGGCGAGCTTTTTCCGGTTGCCTGGGACACTTTGACGCCCGACCCATTGGCACCAGTGGTGCGGAGCACCCTCATTCCCGGCTTGGTGATTACCTCGCAGCGGGCTTTGCCGATGGCAGCCTGGATGAGCGGTATGGAGCCCGCTTACTTGAGTGTGGCAGACGGACGGCTACTGCTCGAGGCGGGCCTCAACGATTGTTATCTGTTTGCACAATTGAGAGATGAAACACTGCGAACAGAGGCAGAAGTCTTTGCCCAGCGCCAGCAGCAGGCCCAGGGGCTCCACTTTCTTGCCATTCAAACCGATCTCAGGGCCCAGTCTTTCGCCGGCTTCTGGCTGATGCAACATCCGCTGTAAGTAGCAGCCGTTACAGCCTGTTTGTAAATTACAGTCATTTCAAACTAGATTGAGACACTCCCCAAACGCTCCGCGCCGCTGCCGCGACCACCCCCAGCTCCTCTCCCAGAGGGAGAGGGGAGTTAGAGACCAATGCGACAGAAATGTTTCATTACCTGTTTAAAAAATGACTACACTACTTGAAATGACTGCGTTTTCGATTCAAACTAGGGCCCTGCATCCGCACCCAAAACCTTGAATGCGCAGGGCCAGAAGGCTTTTCAAGGACTCCGTCCCGCTGGCGCGATCAGTGGCCTAGGCGTCTCACCCTAACTTGAAACCACCATATCGCCAAAGTCGCCAAAGAGAGAAGGGATCCTCACTAGGAAAACACAGCCTCCAGCGCCTGCAAGGTCTTTTTCACCTTGGCCTGGGCTGCCTCCACCTCGGGTTGGTCATAGGCTTTGGCGGCAAAGTCTAGTTGTTCTAAGCTGCGGCCCATCTCCTTAGCCAGGCGCAGCACTTCCCGCTTTTGTTTATCTGGCAGGGTAGCCGCCAGGCCGGTCAAGGTCTTACGAGTGAGTCCCATCGGCCCGTGGATGTAGGAGCGGATCTCCAACCAGTCCTCCGCCTCCACCAGGCTTTGCAGCCGCTCTACCTGTTGCTCCAGTTGTTGCAGCTCTCGGGGCAGGCCAGCAGCCGCTTGCACAGAAAGGGATCCCAGCCACAGCCCCAATGTCAGGATGGCAACCAGCAACACACTCCGCCAGCGACAGATCATCACATACCTCCCACATGCCTGCAACAGGCTTGACTTCTTGGCCATGATTGCCATCAGCTTTTTGGCAATCATTTGGTAATCAAATGAATAGTTTACCCGCTGGCTGCACCTCAGCCCCTTGGCTGCCTCTCGAAGAGCACAGCAAATCGGTTAGGCTAGGGATGTAAAAGAATGTAAATGGCACTCTCATGCAACGCATCATCCTCATGACCGGCAAGGGTGGAGTCGGCAAAACCTCGATGGCGGCGGCGACCGGCTGGCGTTGTGCCGAGATTGGCCTGAAAACTTTGGTGCTGAGCACAGATCCGGCCCACTCTTTGGCCGATAGCTTCGATCAGCCCTTGGGCCATGAGCCGGTCGAGGTCAAACCTAACCTTTGGGGGGCGGAGCTGGACGCCCTCAACGAACTGGAGCTGAATTGGGGATCCGTCAAAACCTACATTACCCAGGTGTTGCAGGCGCGAGGGCTAGATGGGGTGCAGGCACAGGAGCTGGCGATTTTGCCAGGGATGGATGAGATCTTTGCCCTAGTGCGGGTGAATCGCCATTACGACGAAGGCAAGTTCGATGTGTTGATCATCGACTCGGCCCCTACAGGCACGGCCCTGCGCCTCTTGAGCCTGCCGGATGTTTCTGGCTGGTACATGCGCAGGTTCTACAAACCCCTGCAGGGGCTGGCGCAAATGCTGCGTCCTATTGCCGAGCCGATTGTGAAGGGGCTGACCGGGATCCCGCTGCCGAATGACCAGGTGCTGGATGCTCCTTATGAGTTCTATCAGAAGATTGAGCGGCTGGAGCGCATCCTCACCAACAACCGCATCACCTCAGTGCGGCTGGTCACTAACCCCGAAAAGATGGTGATCAAAGAATCGCTGCGGGCCCACGCCTACCTCAGCCTTTACGGGGTGGCCACCGATTTGGTGATTGCCAACCGCATCTTGCCCGATGGAGTGGTGGATCCCTACTTTGCCGCCTGGAAGGCAGCCCAACAGAAATATCGCCAGGAAATCCACGAAAACTTTGCCCCCCTGCCGGTCTTCGAGATCCCGCTGTACTCCGAGGAGTTGGTGGGATGGGACGCCCTAGCCCGCCTGAAAAAAGACCTCTGGGGGGATCGCAACCCGGCGGACGTGCTCTATGCCGAGCAAACCCTGAATGTGGTAACCGACAACGGCCAGTACCGGCTGGATCTTTACTTGCCCGGGATCCCGAAAGAGCAGGTGGAATTGACCAAAACCGGGGATGAGCTGAACATCCGCATCGGCAACCACCGCCGCAACTTGGTTCTGCCCCAGACTTTAGCGGCCATGACCCCGGCCCGCGCCAAGATGGAAGAAGACTACCTGCGCATTCATTTTGCTGCTTGAGGCTGTAGCTGCTCTTGGTTGCGTCAGCTAGAAATCGCAGGAGCCCCGCACTGTACCCGTAGGGTCAGTGTCGGGAGGAATGCGGAAGTTATGATAGAACCATGACCCAAGTCCTGA
>NZ_JBSSAC010000024.1:0-41210 GCF_054058315.1 Thermostichus sp. MS-CIW-40 | reverse complement strand
ACATACTCCCGACCCCGACTGCTGGCAGTACGGAGCGGGCTTCTCGCTTCATCGGGGAGCCTACGCAAGAACCCTCCACGAGCAGACACGGAATGTCCTACCGCGTAGTTGCACCAGATTCCGGCAAAAGCCGTTTTGTGCAACTACTCCTATCATACACCATGTGGGGGTATCTGTATCTCGGCACTGACCCTACGGGTACAGTGCGGGGCTTAGCTACCCCCACACCCCCATAAGCTAACAAGTAGACCTGAACAGAAATCCGGCACGGTTAGGAGCCAAACTGCAAACGGTAAACCTCCTCCTCTTGATCGGTCTCCACCTCCAAATCAGAGGTAGCATAGGCTACACACAGCAGCACAAACCCTTGGGCCTGCAGTTCTGGGCCAATCCCCATTGCCTCTGTCTGAGTCACAGATCCCGACTTCAGCCGCCCCGCACAGGTGGTGCAAACCCCCGCCTGACAAGAGGAAGGTAGCTCTATCCCGTGTTCAAGAGCAGCTTGTAAAACCGTCTGATCCGCAGAGGCAGGGAAGCGGCAGGTTTGGCCGCGGTGATGAAGGGTTACTTGATAAGCCGTAGCAGACATCAGGAACGGGCTCCCGACGGAGTACGGGTCACCGTCAGAGACTGTGGCTGGCGCATTTTCTTCACCAGAGCCTGGATCTTTTTGGCTCCTTCCTTTTGCAGGTCGGCGATGTAGTGGTCTTTGAGCCGCTCCGCCTCAGCTTCATCGGAGAAGGGGCCGTAGTAGTAGGTACAGTCCTCGGTGGTGATCTCGATCCAGACCGATAGGCCGCGCAGCTTATCCAACAGATTGGCCAAAAGGTTGCTCACGGGATCCATCCCCCATTATCAAGTCTAGCAATCATTGGATGTCCTTTTGCAATCCCCTAGATTCTACTACTTTTATTGACGATTTGTTGAGGAATGTATCAACCTCAGGGCGTTTGAGGTGGTGGGGAGAGCGCTGCCGGTGGATTTCGTAGAGGGCAATGCCGGCGGCCACAGAAGCATTCAAGCTTTCAGTACGGCCTGCCAAGGGAATGGACAGCAGTTGGTCACAATGGCGCTGTGTGAGCAGGCTAATCCCCTCCCCCTCGGATCCCACCACCAAGGCAATGGGCCGTTGAAAATCGGCTCTATAGATGAGGTCAGTCCCTCGGCTGGTGGTGCCATAAACCCAAAACCCCTGCTCTTTGAGGTATTCCAAAGCCCGATTCAAATTCACCACCCGCGCCACCGGCAAGGTGGAGAGGGCTCCCGCCGCTACCTTCATCACCGTCGAGGTTACCCCTGCTGCCCGCCGTTGTGGGATCACCATCCCCTGCATGCCAAAAGCCTCCACACTACGGGCAATGGCTCCCAAGTTATGGGGATCCTGGATCCCGTCTAGGACTACCAGCACTGGATTGGGGCTGGCCTGCCGGCTTCTTTCCACCAAATCCTCCAGGGCCACGTACTGATAAGGCGTGGCTTGGGCAGCGATACCCTGGTGGTTGGCGCCAGCCGTGAGGGCGTTCAGCCGCTTTGGAGACACTTCGTCGATAACGGTGCCCCGCGCTTTGGCTTCTTCCAACAGAGACAAAAATTGGGGGCTGTAGCGCAACTTCGGCAAGATCCAAACCCGATTGAGGGTGGCTTGACTTTTCAAAGCAGCCAGTACTGTCTGGCGACCGTAGATAATCTCTTGCTCCAGGTCGGTCTCCGGATTCCCGTCGGCCTGAGGCTGAACTTCCCCTGGCAAGATCCCTGTCTCGCCAGTGGAGAGGCCGGGATCCAGCTCGCCTACTGGTTGAGGAGCCATCTTGCCTTGGGGCCACTGCCGCTGTGCGTTGCGGCGGATGGGCTTCACCGGAGCCTCTCGGAGGGCAAGCTTGGGATCCCCGTCTCGGCGTTTGGGCCGCTGTACCCGCTTGCTAACGGATTGCCCTGCCCTTCGCGGCTGCAGTTTGCCCGAGCGAGACAGCCGTGAAGCAGGTTTGCGCTGAGAAGTCTTGGGCATGGGCGTGGAAGATGGAAAGACGGAAAGACTATCCTAACCTTCCCACTCGCCTAGGGTCTCAGCCAAAACATCAGTGAGGGCGAGGATATGGCGCAGGCGTTCGGGATTGGCCAGGTAGAGATAGCCCAGAACTGTTTCCAGGCCGCTGGCGTTTTGGTAATCGGCCAGAGGCAGATGCCGGGGTGGGCGACCGCAGCCATTGCGACCCCAGCGGACAATTTCCTGCTCTTCGGGGTTGAGATGGGGCAACAGGGCCAACAGCAGCTTAGCCTGAGCCGAGCCGCGCACCCGCCTCACCACCTGCTGATGATAGCGCTCCAGTCGATCCGGAGGAAATAGCCGTTGCCGCCGCACATGCAGTTCGTAAATGGCGTCTCCCAAGTAGGCCAAGGCTGCGGGCGATAGGCGGCGAATCTCGGCCAAGGAGGGCCTTTCGGAAGTGGGCTCGAACAGCAGATCGTTCACAGCAGCTCACGAAAGATAGGCAGAAAAAATGTCTAGAACCGCTGTCATCGGCTCATTGCAGGATTCAGTCCATGCTAAGACAAGCTTCCTCTGGTCTGCTAGCCTGACTCGCGCTCTTTCCCCCCTTGCAGGTGATTTGGATCACGAGGCCCAGAGAGAAAAGGTGCTATCGAGTAGACAGGGCAAAGCCGGTTAAGGGGCTGATGTTATGAGCCTTGAAAAGCCAGTTGGAGTTACTGCCAAGAATCTGGAGAGCAAAATCCAAGAAATTGTGGGTGAGCTGGCCAGCGATCAGCGTGAAAGGCTGGAAGGTAAGGCCGAGCAAACAAAGGCAGCCACCCACCCTGGAGTCGAGGATGCTCGAGAAGCGATTAAAGACGTTGTGGATGATCCAACGGATGGCCAATAGCTCCAGTTAAGATGCGGGGACAAGGAGATCTGCATTCAGCAAAAGCAGGTAGGCGACGACCGCCCCCCCCATACCCCCTACCAAAAAGCCAGCGGCCAATTCGCTCCAAGATTGGGATCCCCCTACCGGCCCTATGTTGCGCTGCGAGGTGACAGAGCCGTAGAGAGAAAGGGCCGCCGTCAGGATCAGGATCAGGCCACAGGCTCCCAAAAAGCCGCTCAGCAGACCGATGGGCTCGTTGCGCAGCGGCCCCAGCTTGGCAAAGGGGCCTACCAGCCAATAGCCGTGGGCCATACCGATTTCCAAGCCCCGCCAAATGGAACTCAATCCCGGTCGGTTGATGGGCAGCCAGTCGATCAACAGCCGGACAACAGGCGCGTGGTTGATCGGTGTCCAGAGATCCCCAATTTGCGGATCTCCCTCAGGGACGGTGACGTATCCCTTATTCATGTTCAACCTATTCAACGGAGCAGGATCGGCATTGGGTTCGACCATTTCAGCAACTCTGTGTCCAGTTCAAAGGAGGATGGAAAAAAGCCTAAAAAAGCAGGGATCCCACCGGGCGTAGGTCGCGCTGGGGATCCCTGGCCTACACTCAGAACGTCAAAATGTCGGGGAAGAAGCGATTGATCTCGATGAACAGGGCAAAAACAAAGCTGGAAAACAGGATAAATGCCACCGGAGCAGTGGTGAGAAACTTGGTGAAATCAGCCATAGATGCCTCTCAAAAGTTGAACAGATCGAGTTGGAAAGCCAGGCTCAGCGGGGCGAGATGGGCACAGCCGCTTCCGGCTCTTGAATTTCGCCGCTGGCAATCTCCTTGAAAGCAGCAGCAGGCCAAGCCAAAGCCGTGAGGAAACAGCGCAGCGCCAAGGGAACGTCGATGATGCTTTCTTTCATCTCCGGTTCGTCGCTATTCCGCACGGCAATCAGATAAGAACGCCCCGCCCAGCCCAGCCAACCGGCAATATACAGGAAGAGCAGGCCGGGGATGAGAAACTCGCCCGCATGGTTCAACCGACCATCTGTAACCAGGTGGGGCAGGCCCTCTTCGCCGCAGAGCAGCTTGCTGTAGCGCTCAAAGCGCTTGCTGGTTTGGGCCAGCTTTTGCTGGTAGACGGGAGCCATAGCAGGGCTGGCGTTGAGGATCTTCTCCTCTAGGCCGCTCAGGCGTTCGTTCATCAGAGCCTGAAAGGCGGGAACTTCGCTGCAAGGTTTCAGACCAATCAAGGGCTCTGCCTGCACAGATTGGGCGAGGCCAAGCGCAATGCAAAGGGCCAAAAGAAGGCTTAAAAAGGTTCGCATAGCAGGATGTGTCCTTGAGGTAGGGGTCTAAGATCTGTCCAAATGCTAAGGGATGCTAAGTGCAGAAACAGGCACCAAACGGTTAGTATCATACTCCTGAGCGCCTCGCCCCGACGGATCCTGAGTTTTAGCTCACACAATTCTTAATTTAAGGATCCCAAGGCTTTCCTATTCCTTTCCCCAGCTTGCTCTCCCATGCCCCGCGTCCTTGCCATCGAAACCAGTTGTGACGAAACGGCTGTGGCTGTGGTGGCGGCGGATGCAGCCTGGCCGGGGTTTGCCCCGCGGCAGCTCAGCTCGGTGGTGGCCAGCCAAATCGACCTCCATGCGGCCTACGGGGGCGTGGTGCCGGAGGTGGCCTCACGGCAGCATGTGGAAACTCTGCCCTTTGTGCTGGAGGCTGCTCTGCAGCAGGCCGGATTGGAGGTGGCCGAGGTAGATGCCATTGCCGTAACTTGTGCGCCGGGCCTGGTGGGATCCCTGCTGGTGGGGCTGATGGGGGCCAAGACCTTGGCTTTGCTCCACGACAAGCCCCTGATCGGGGTGCACCATCTGGAGGGCCATCTCTTTAGCGGCTTTTTGGCCGAGCCCGATCTGCGCCCCCCCTGCCTCTGCCTTTTGGTGTCGGGGGGCCACACCAGCTTGATCTGGATGAAGGACTACGGGCAGTACCAGACGGTGGGTCGCACCCGCGACGATGCTGCCGGCGAAGCGTTTGACAAAGTGGCGCGGCTGCTGGGGCTGGGCTATCCGGGGGGACCGCAGATTGACCGCTGGGCTCAGCAGGGGGATCCGCAGCGCTTTCCCCTGCCCGAGGGCAAAGTGGAGCATCCCTACGACACAAGCTTCAGCGGCCTAAAAACGGCGGTGTTGCGCCTAGTCCAGCAGTTGCAGCAGCAAGGCCAGGAGTTGCCCATTGCCGACATTGCCGCCAGCTTCCAGGCCTGTCTGACCCATGTGCTCACCGAAAAGGCAGTGGCCTGCGCCGAGGCGCTGGGCCTCTCGACGCTGCTGCTGACGGGAGGGGTAGCTGCCAATCGGGAGCTGAGGGCCCGCCTCACAGAAGCAGCCCGGCAAAGGGGGTTGCGGGTGGTGATCCCGCCTCTAGCCCTCTGCACCGACAATGCCGCCATGATTGGGGCAGCTGGGCTCTGCCACTGGCTGCGGGGGGAGGTCTCGCCGCTGGAGCTGGGGGTAGCCTCGCGCATGCCCCTAGAAGGGATCCCTTCCCTCTACCTGGGTGGGGGCGGAGCTCACAGAGAAGAACAGACGGGATCCGCCGCCCTCTGACGTTGCCTCACCTCAAGGTAGATGAGCAGCGCGTTGATGTCGGCGGGGTTGACACCGCCGATGCGGGCCGCCTGGCCCACGGTTAGCGGGCGCACCGCCGAGAGCTTATCCCGCGACTCTTTGGAGAGGGTGGGGATGGAGTGGTAGTCCAGATCGGGGGGCAGAGGGCGGTGGTACTGCTTGCTCACCTGCTCAATTTGGCTCTGCTGCCGCTGGATGTAGCCGCTGTATTTGACGGCAATTTCCGCTGCTTCCTGCTCAAAGGGATCCAGCTCCGCATCCCCCAGCCCCAGTTCCAGGAGATGGGAGTAGTGAATCTGGTTGCGGCGCAAGATCTCGGCCAGGGTGGCGGATCCCTTGATCCCCTGCCCCGTCAGTTGGCTTAGTTGGATGCCGGCCAGGTCGTGGGCCTTCACCCGCTGCGTTTCCAGGCGCTCGATTTCTGCGGCAATGCGCGCTTGCTTGGCTTGGAACAGGGCCCAGCGCCGGTCATCGATCAAGCCCCATTCTCGCCCCAGGGGGGTGAGCCGTTGGTCGGCATTGTCGGAGCGCAGGATGAGGCGGTATTCGGAGCGGCTGGTGAGCATGCGGTAGGGCTCCCGCAGTTCTTTGGTGCAGAGATCGTCGATGAGGGTGCCGATGTAGCTGGACTCCCGCGGCAGGGTGACCAGGGGCTTGCCTTGAACCAGGCGGGCGGCGTTGATCCCGGCTATGAGCCCCTGAGCTGCCGCCTCTTCGTAGCCGGTGGTGCCGTTGATCTGGCCGGCGCAAAACAACCCCTGCACCTTTTTGGTCATCAGAGTGGGGTAGAGCTGGGTGGCCGGCAGATAGTCGTATTCCACCGCATAGGCAGGCCGCAGCATGACGCACCGCTCCAGGCCAGGCAAGGAGCGCAACATCTGGATCTGGATTTTCTCAGGCATCCCCGTGGAGAACCCCTGGATGTAGAGCTCCGGCAGATCCCGCCCTTCCGGCTCAATAAAAATCTGATGGCTTTCCTTGTCGGCAAAGCGGACAATCTTGTCTTCGATGCTGGGGCAGTAGCGGGGCCCTTTGGCCTCCACCCAGCCGCCATAGACAGGGGTTTCGTGGAGATTTTCCCGGATGATGCGGTGGGTCTCTGGGGTGGTGCGGGTCAAGTAGCAATCCATCTGCTCCCTTGGCACCCACACCTCGGGGTCGAAGCTAAACCAGCGCACATCGGGATCCCCCGGTTGCCGCTCCATGACCGAAAAATCCACGCTGCGCCGATCCACGCGGGCAGGGGTGCCGGTTTTCAGCCGGCCCGTTTCAAAGCCCAGTTGGCGCAGGGTGTCGGTCAGCCCTTCCACGGCAAATTCCCCTGCCCGTCCGGCAGCTTGCCAGTGGCGACCAATCCAGATGCGCCCCCCCAAAAACGTGCCGGTGGTCAGGATCACCGCCCGACAGCCGAAGATGGTGCCGAAATGGGTGACCACGCCCACCACCTCGTCGTTGCGCCCCAACACCAAATCGGTGACAGTGCCCTCGCGAATCGTCAGGTTAGGCTGGTTTTCCACCACCGAGCGCATCACCCGCGCATATTCCCGTTTGTCGGTTTGCGCCCGCAGCGCCCACACTGCCGGCCCCCGCGAACGGTTGAGCACCCGCTTTTGCAAATAGGTGCGGTCGGTAACTTTGCCCATCTCGCCGCCGAGAGCATCGATTTCGTGCACCAGCTGCGATTTGGCCGGGCCGCCGACGGCAGGGTTACAGGGTTGCCAGGCGATCTTGTCCAGATTCAACGTCAGCATGAGGGTGTTACAGCCCAGCCGCGCTGCCGCCAATGCTGCCTCACAGCCGGAGTGCCCCCCGCCAACCACCACCACATCGTAGTGATCGAGAAAATCAATGCTGTCCCGTCCAACTCTGAGCATAGGGTGGCAATTCCAAAATGAATAGCCGGGATCCCCGGTCTTTTAATTTTCAGGTTATTTCAGCTCGCTTATCCAGCTTAGCGATGGCGGCAACGGATAGGGTTATTTGCGACCGGCCTGAGGCAGGCAGAGCAGTAGGGAAAGTTTTCTGTTGCCCTGGGAAATAAAGTTGGGTAGAGGCTCAGTTCCCAGCCTAAGTCACCTGATTGAAGAGTTGAAGAGACCTCAGGGCGCTGGGATCAGCTCCCCCAAGGCTGCCGATAGCAGGGGATCCCAGAGGAAAGGGCAGAGTCGCCCAAGGGATATTGCGGCTCATACAAACACCAGACAGCCCGCCTGAGAGAGCCAAGCACCGATTCCATTATCCTCAACCGGATCTAATCCAGACTATTTTAGTCGGGTTTAGTTGACGCGGCAGATTGCGGGTGATAAGATTTCCCCCAACGATAGGTAAGTTCAATCCAGCGCCCACCCTTTCCTTCACCTTGAGGCTGCCCATGTCCCAAACTCTTTCCGAACGCCCGCTCAGCCCTGCCGATTCCCCGTTGGCCTCTGCCTTGCACAGCTCCAAGGTGGGCTTCAGCCGTTTGCGCTGTCGGGAGTGTGGCGCCGAGTATGAGCCGGTCGCCAAGCATGTTTGTGAGCTGTGTTTCGGCCCCCTGGAAGTGGCTTATGACTACGACTGGCTGAAGCGCACGGTTAGCCGTCAGAGCATCCAGGCCGGGCCGCATTCCATCTGGCGCTATCGGCCTTTTCTGCCGGTGACTTCTGAGAAGCCCATTGATGTGGGCACGGGCCTGACCCCTCTGATCAAAGCGGAGCGGCTGGGTCGGCGGCTGGGATTGAAAAATCTTTACATCAAGAACGATGCCGTCAACATGCCCACCCTCAGCTTCAAGGATCGGGTGGTGTCGGTGGCGCTGACCCGTGCCAAGGAGCTGGGCTTTACCACCGTCTCTTGCGCCAGCACGGGCAACTTGGCCAACTCCACGGCTGCCATTGCCGCCCACGCCGGCTTGGACTGCACCATCTTCATCCCGGCGGACTTAGAAGCGGGCAAGGTGCTGGGATCCCTGATTTACAACCCCACCGTCATGGCGGTGGAGGGCAACTACGACCAGGTGAACCGCCTCTGCGCCGAGGTGGCGGATCGCTACGGCTGGGGCTTCGTCAATATCAACCTGCGCCCCTACTACTCGGAAGGCTCCAAAACCCTGGCCTATGAGGTGGTGGAGCAACTGGGCTGGCAACTGCCGGATCAGGTAGTGATCCCGCTGGCCTCGGGATCCCTGTACACCAAGGTTTATAAAGGCTTCCAGGAGTTTGTGAAGGTGGGGCTGGTGGCGGATAAGCCGGTCACCTTCCACGGCGCCCAGGCGCAGGGATGTTCGCCCATTGCCCAAGCCTTCCGCGAGGGACGGGATTTTGTCAGCCCTGTTAAGCCCAATACCATCGCCAAATCCATCGCCATCGGCAACCCTGCCGACGGGATCTACGCCCTGGACATTGCCCGCAGAACCGGTGGGCAGATCGCAACGGCCACGGATCCCGAGATCATCGCCGGCATTAAGCTCCTGGCCGAGACCGAAGGCATCTTCACCGAAACCGCCGGCGGCACCACCATTGCCGTGCTCAAACGCCTAGCAGAGTCCGGCCAACTTGATCCCGAGGCGGTTACAGTAGCCTACATTACTGGCAACGGTCTGAAGACCCAGGAGGCGGTTCAAGCCCACGTAGGCCATCCGCTGGTGATCTCGCCCAGGCTGGAGAGCTTTGAACAGGCTTTGGAGCGGGCCCGCACCCTGGAGCGGCTGGACTGGCAGGAGGCATCAGTATGAACTCGGTTTGCAGGGAAGACCCTCTCCATTGCCTCTTAACAGAATCTTAATGAAGAACTGTTAAGATCCCTGGCGTAGACCTATTGGCTCAGGAGCTTTGCACAATGCCTATCTTTCCTTCTGTTCAACGCCTTGTTCGCCGTTGGATCCCGTTGGCGGCTGTAGTGGCCCCGCTTGTCTTTGCTCCTGCGGCCCAGCCTCAAGGGCTAAACACCATTGCCGTTGAGCTGGAAACTTTGCCCAGCAGCTACTCGACGCTGGCGGCAGCTTTGCGGGCGACGGGCCTGAATACGGCGTTGGCAGGGCCGGGGCCGTTCACGGTCTTTGCCCCTTCCGATGTGGCCTTTGGGCAACTGCCGCCGGGTACGGTGGAGACGCTGTTGCAGCCGGCCAGCCGGGCTCAGCTCACCCGCATTCTCACGTATCATGTGGTGCCAGGGCGGATTACCTCGTTTGACCTGCGGCCCGGCCAATCGACCACTCTGACCACCTTGGCAGGGCTGCCGCTGCAGGTGCAGGTGGGATCCGATGGCAGCATCCAGGTCAACGGGGCTAACGTGAACCTGGCGGATATTCCAGTTTCCAACGGCGTGATTCACGGCATCGATGGGGTGCTGCTACCCTAGTTTTTTGATGTTGGTTAATGGACGAGGCATTGGGCTATGGCAGTCAAGGTGCTGATTCCCAACACGCTGCGGGCGCTCACCCAGGATCAGGGGGTGGTGAATTGCGAGGGATCCACCATCCGCGAATTGTTGGATGCTTTGGAACAACGCTGTCCGGGGATTAAGGCGCGGCTGTGCGATGAGAAGGGGGAATTGCGCCGCTTCGTCAACTTTTATGTGAACAGCGAAGACATTCGCTTCCTCAAGGGATGTGACACCCCTCTGCAAGATGGGGATGAGGTGAGCATCGTCCCTGCCGTTGCTGGGGGCTGAGGGCTGCCAAGCCTGCCGTGGACGCTGTGGAGTGGTTGAGCCAGCCGGCCCCGCTGGTGGCACCTGCCTTGCTGGGCATGGTTCTGGTGCGGCAATTTGCCGATGGGCTGCAGGTGCGGGCCCAGATCGTGGAGACGGAAGCCTATACAGCCGGGGATCCGGCCTGCCATGCCTACCGCCGCAAGACCCAACGCAACCAGGTCATGTTTGGCCCGCCAGGGCATCTCTACATCTATCGCATCTACGGCCTCTACCACTGTCTAAATATCGTTACCGAGCCAGAAGGGATCCCGGCGGCGGTTCTGATCCGGGCAGCTCAGTTGGATCGCCTGCCAGACTGGATCCCGGCCAACAAACAGAATCAGCCAGCACGGGCGGCGGCGGGGCCGGGCCTGCTCTGTCAAGCACTGCGCATCGACGGATCCCACAACGGCTGGCGGCTAGAGCGGGCGGAAGCCGGCCAGGAAGGCATTTGGCTGGAGGGATCCCCCTCTTGGCAAACGCAGTTGTCCATCGTCCAAACCACCCGCATCGGCATCACCCAAGGAGCCGAGATCCCCTGGCGCTGGTACATTGGTGGACATCCGGCGGTGTCGCGCTATTAGTGGGGGCAGGCGGACAATGCTCGCAGAAGGCAGTGGCTAAAGGACTCCGTCCCGCTTGCGCGAACGGCAGGGGCTGCCTGGGCTGGTCAGCGGGGTTGTGCTGCTCTTGCTGGGGTTGCCCACGTTGGCCCAGCCTGTTCCAACTTTTCCAGGACTGATACATTTACGCTGAACACTGCTGAACATCACTGTTCAACTATGCAGCGATAGCATTCTGTTTGTTTCCATTCGCGTTAGCGGGACGGAGTCCAAACAGAATGGCGGTATCCCGCAAAGCTTTGAGTAGAATACCCAAAGCGCAGTTTCCGTGTCGTCTTACTACCAATTTTCTGCTTTGCTTTGGCTACCATGTTGGCAGACTCGAAAGTAAACAGAAAGATCAACTGGTAGTAATCCGTACTGAACATATTATACATTATTTTCAGTATAGTTGAGCTTATTATTGACTAGAGTCATGCTCTTGACGATGCAAGCCCAGACCCACTTCACCTATCGCACCGGGTTTCAGCGCTGGCGGGCGGGAGAAGCTCAGGGGTTTCAGGACTGGTCAACCCAAGGGATCTGCCTGAACGCCCGAGGGCAATTGGTCTTGGATCCAGAGGGTTTGCGGCAAGAAGTCAGCCTTGAAGAGCCTGAGGTGGCGCTAAGGACTCCGTCCCGCTTACGCGATAATGCTCCGCACCGCTTACGCGAACGGGGACGCCCTTTCTATCCCCTTGGCCCCTACTGGGTGGGAGAAGCCACCAGCCCAGCAGTCCCCACCAGCTTCCCTATGGTCGGGGCAATCGCTTCCTGGAATGCCACCACGCCCCCCGGCACCTGGTTGGAACTGTGGATTCGGGCCAAGCTTTCAGACCGCTGGACAAAGTGGTATCACGGCGGGGTATGGGCTGCGGATCCCTTGACTCTGGCCAGCCACTCAGTGCAAGGACAAGGGGATGAGGATGGCAACCTGTACACGGACTTGCTGGTGCTCAAGGATACCCTCAACGGAGCAGAAGCCTTCCAGGTCAGGGTGCGCCTGTTCACGCAAGAGCCAGGCCGTTCTGCCGTTGTGGATCAGGTGGCAGTTGCCATTTCCAACGAGCCGGTCAGGCCCAGCCGCCTATCCCCTGGGGATCCCAGCCGCTGGGGCAAAATCTTGGATCTGCCTTGGTGCTCCCAGATGGTGTACCCCGATGGGGGAGAGGTTTGGTGTAGCCCCACCTCTTTGGCGATGGTGATGGCCTACTGGAAGCGGGATCCCCGTCCCTGTGAGGTGTTGGTGCGCGCAGCAGTGGCCGGTGTGTATGACCGGGTTTACCAGGGCCATGGCAACTGGGCTTTCAACGTCGCCCATGCTGCCGAGCAGGGTTTGTCCGGCGTGGTGGCGCGGCTGGAGAGCTTGGCCCAAGCAGAAGCCTGGATCGCGGCAGGGGTTCCGGTGGTCCTCAGCTATGCCTGGGGCGAGGGAGAACTGGAAGGGGCGCCAATTCCCAGAAGCAACGGCCATCTGGCGGTGCTGGTGGGGTTTGCTCGCGGCAGCGGTGCGGAGCAGTTTAGCCACGGGGATCCCATCCTCCACGATCCGGCGGCCAAAACCAACGAAGAGGTTCGCCGTACCTACCGCCGCGAACAGCTGGAGTCCTTGTGGCTGGAGCACTCCGGGGGTACCGTCTACTTGATTCATCCGCGAGAGTGGCCTGTCCCCACTCTATAGCCGAACCGGGCGAACGCGGGCAGCATCGACTTACAGCGCTACCGCTATGGCCTGGATGATTTCCTGGCCGCTGAAACTGCTATCTGGTCTTTCGGTGGGGATTTGAGTAAGGATAGATGGAGTGAGGAGTGCGACTCACCTGCGGGTGAGGATGGTTGGTCATGAATAGGAATGCGGTTCAGGGGCCAAGGCATTGGTCGAGGTGGCTCCTGCGGCAGAGAGGGTGCTGGGCAATTCTCGCCGGTTTGTACGCTGATGAAGGTAAGCGTGGGGGTTTGGGTTTCCGCCATTTCCCAGTTTGTGGGAGGGGATGAGCTGCATCATGCCACGACGGGCTTCCCTGACACCGCCACCTTGGCCTGCGCTGAGTGCCTTGGTGCTGGCTCTCTCGGGCTGTGGCGAGCTTTCTTCTTCTAGTCTGTCTCCCAGCGTTCTTCCCCCTGCGGCCCTACAGCCGGTTTTAACTCCAACTCCTCTCCCTCTCTCCCCGCTTTCTCTCACTTTTGAGCAAGCGCGTCAGGCCGGCTTGTCGGTGCCCAGCAACCGCATCGTTCTGCTGCTCCAGGAACAGGGATCCGATCTGGTGGCCCAGCTACCGGCCTCAGAGGTGGATCGCTGGCTGGCTCGCACTCCCACCTGGCCGGGGGTGGAAGGGATCGACCTGAGCATTACCCTGGGCACTTATCGCCAAACCGCCACTGCCCCTCTGCGCCCAGGGCAACCGGCCACCTTCACCTTTACCAACCCCCCCGCCGGAGAAGCGGAGCTCAGCGCCATCGCCTATCGGGGATCCACCACTCTGGCGCAGGGGAAGGGATCCCTGACCCTTTCTGCCCGCTCTGGGAGTTCTGGCAGTGTCAATCGTCCTCCCCAAGACACAGAGCGCCAGCGCCGCCTTTCGATGTTGGTGCTCTCTGAGGTGGGGGTACCGCTGCTGCACACCAGCTCGGCAGCGCCCACCCTGGGCCAGCCGTTGCTGCTCTCAGGGGAAAATTTGGAGCGGGTGGAAACGGTTCTCTTTGCTGCAGCAGCCAATCCCGAGCGCATCCTGAGGGGGGAAATTCGCTCCCGCAGCGGTGACCGTTTGGTGGTGATGCCGCCTTCTTCTCTTTCCGGCTCAGTTTGGGTTGCTGTTGCGGATGCTTCCGGGCAAGGGTTGGGCACTCTGGTCTACGATTGGCCTGCCGCTACTCCTTCCCCCAGCCCCTCTCCCACCCCCACTGCTCCGGCAGCATCGGCCTGGGTGGTGGAAACTTTGCTGGATGGCCGCACCTCGCCCGCGGCAGATCCTGTCGGCAACGCCCCTGATAACACCGGCACCGAGTCCAGGATCTACCTGCAGCAAATCAGCGGCATTGCTGTGGATCCTGAAGGAGCCTTCTATTTAGCCGATAGAGCCCAGCACCGCATCTTCCGGCTGTCTCCAGAGGGGGAATTGGAAGTTTGGGCCGGCACAGGCCAAGCAGGCCGCCGCGACGGAGCAGCCAATCAAGCTCAGTTTGACTCCCCACAGGGGCTGCTCTGGGATCCCAAGGGGGGATTGTGGGTGGCCGACAGCGGCAACCATTGCCTGCGCTATATCAACCTGCAACGACAGGTGAGCACCTTTGCCGGCACTTGTATAGCCGGATACCGAGATGGGGGGCTTGACCGAGCTCAGTTCCGGGAGCCATCTGGGCTGGCTTTGGGTTCAGATGGCAGCCTCTACGTTGCCGACCGCGCCAATCGCCGCATCCGCCGCATCACCCCTGCAGGTGAAGTGACCACGGTTGCCGGCACCGGCCAGCCGGGATCCGTCGATGGCCCAGCAGAACAGGCCCAGCTCCTGCAGCCCACGGCTCTGGCGGTGGATAAGGAGGGGAACCTCTGGATTGCCGATGGACATCGCCTGCGCCGGCTCTCTGCTGGCGGACGAGTGACCACCCTCTCCGGGGCAGAGCCAGGCTATCGGGATGGCCCCCTGGCAGAGGCCCGTTTTCAAACCCTGGGGGGGCTGGCCTTCGATGCGGCAGGCAACCTCTGGGTGGCCGACCGAGATAACCATCGCATTCGTCGTCTTCAGCCTGGGGGACAAGTTTCCACCTTGGCCGGACAGAATCAGCGCGGTTGGCAGGATGGCCCCACCTCGGCAGCCCGGTTTGAGCAGCCTGCCGGCTTGGTAGTCTTAGCGGATGGCAGTGTGGTGGTGGTGGATGCCGGCTTGCCGGGCTTGCGTCGCATAAGCCGCGTTGCTTCTGGGCCTGTCACCCCAACCCCTGGGGGATCTCTGTAGGCTCTTGACAGGCCGCCGTCTCTCAGGTTTCACAGGGATCCCCATCTACTCAATCACCACACTCTTCGGGCCGGCGTTCACCTCTGGGCGACCCTGATTGAAGTTGGCCAGGAAGGTGTCTGGATCTTTGAGGCTGAAGACCAGCTTTTTGCAGGGCACTTGCAGCCCCACCGGCCCCAGCAACGGAATAAAAAGAGGCTTTTCCTGCACCAGTGGAATGGCAATTACCCCTTGGGTGCTGGTGACCGGGCCAACGATCCCCTGAAAATCGGTGCGCACGCCCACCCCGTAGTACCAGGGCCAGGGAAAGCGCTCCCCTCGCCCCAACTCGCTCAAGGAGAACGTCTCGTTGAACAGGCTGCCCGCCCGCACAATGAGCTTGTCTTGCAGCAGATCGACATAGGCCGCCTCGCTGCTCACCCCAAACAGAGCCAGCGGCAAACTGGCTAGGGGATTGGAGTCGATGGCCATGTAATAACGCATGAGAAGTCTCCGAGTTCACAGATGGGTGACCAGGTGAGCCGCGGCCCCCAGCCTTGCCAATTATAGAAAATCTTCCCCGTTGCCAGACTGACCAAAAGGGATCCCATCTGCCCACAAGCTAACCGAGTATGATGGGTTGCTTGGAGTGCCCTTTGAGGACTCCGTCCGAATAGCGCGAACAGCAAGCCACTGGCCAGCGAGGAAAACAGGATGGATCTGCGAGCCCTCATTCGCTTGGTGCCCGATTTTCCCAGACCCGGCATCCTCTTTCGGGATATGACCCCCCTGCTGCAGGATCCGGCAGGCTTCCGGGCGGCTATTGAACAGTTGGCCGCCGGCACCACCGGCATGGGATCCCTAGATTATGTGGTCGGCATCGAGTCGCGGGGGTTCATTTTAGGGGCTGCTTTGGCACAACACCTGGGCTTGGGCTTTGTCCCGGTTCGCAAGCCAGGCAAACTGCCGCCGCCGGTGCTCAGCCAGACTTACAGCCTGGAATACGGCCAAGACCAGCTCCAACTCCACGCCCACGCCCTGCGGCCTGGAGAGCGGGTGTTGATCGTGGATGATGTCATTGCCACCGGGGGTACAGCCGCTGCCACCGCCCAATTGGTGGCCCAGAGCGGCGCTGAGGTGGGGGGATTTGCCTTCTTAATCGAGCTGGCCTTTTTGTCCGGCTGCAAGGCTCTTCCCCCTGGGATCCCTGCCCATGTGGTGATGGTAGAGGAAGGCAACTGAGTTCCTCAAGTAAGGTGCACCGACTGTTGGACGAGGATCCCTGGTGTTTTGGGCAAAGGTTGGCTCAAGCGGCTGATCTGAGCCTGCGCCTGCAGTTGTTCGTCAATCCAGTCCGCCAGTTCCCGCATGTAAAGCGCCACATGGATCGCCTGGTCGCGCTGTGCTGGCTCCACACCTTTTTCCGCCAGGCGGGCCAGAATTACGGGATCGCTCAGCTCCTCCAGGGCGGCAAAGTCTTCCGGTTGGTCGAACCCCAGCTCTGCCATTTTCTCGAACACATACCCCAGCCGCAGGCCGGTGGCCTCGCACTGCCCCTCCAGTTGCCAGGGATCCCTCAAGGCCAGGGCAACAGTTCGGTAGGCGGTTTGGGCAATGGAGCGCCAGGTGCCGCGGTGGATGCGCAGGCTGAGTTGCTGCCGATCCCAGCCCAGGGCTTCTCGCACCAACAGGCCGCAATTGCAGCGGGTGCTGTCCCGCCAGCAGTACTCCCAGTCCCAGAAGCCCCAGTGTTGGGATTGGATACGATCCGCGGTGCGGCGCAGGAGAGCTGCCAACTCAGGTGTGGGGCGCATGAGGCAACACAGAGCTAAACAAAAAACAACAAAACAAAAAACAACAAATATAGAGCGCCTCCAGTCTAGGCAGGCGAGCGATGGAGAACAAGCCCAGCTCAATCTTCTTTACATTCCTGGTCGCAACAGCATTGCGGAGCAACATATTCCTGTTCGGGCCTGTCCTCCGAGGGCAAAGCTCGTTGCCGTTGCCAAGCCCCCCAAGCCACCCCTGCCAACACCAGCGAGGCCCCGCCCAGGTAGGTGCCCCCTGCTGGCAAGCCCGCCAAGGCCAAGGCCAGGGATCCCCCCCAGAGGGTCATGGCGTAGATGAGCAGCACTGAATGCCGATGGGATAGGCCGGCTTTGAGCAAGCGGTGGTGCAAGTGGCCTTTGTCGGGATGGAAAGGCGACTTCCCCCTGGCCAGCCGCTTGAGGATTACGGTGGACATATCCAGGATCGGCACCGCCAAGATAAAGAAAGGCAGAGCCACTGCCAGCGTGGTCACCCCCTTGGCCACCCCGATCACCCCGATCCCAGCCAGGGTAAAGCCCAAAAAATAGGCCCCCCCATCCCCCATGAAGATCTGCGCTGGGTTGAAGTTGTAGCGCAAAAAGCCTAGGCAAGCTCCCGCCAAAGCCGCCGCCAGCATGGCCGCCGCCGGTCGATCCAGCAGCAGGGTTACGATCAGCATCACCACTGCCGCAATTCCCGACACCCCTGCCGCCAGCCCATCCAGCCCGTCCATGAAGTTGATGGCGTTGGCCATCCCCACCAGCCAGAACAGGGTAATCAGCAGGCTCAACCACACCGGAAAGGGCCAGATCCCTCTCCCGGGCAGACTGATGAACTCAATGCGCACCCCTACTCCCCAAGCGGCAGCAGCCACGCCGAATTGCATCAACAAGCGGGAAAAAGGCGACAGGTGAAACAGGTCGTCCGCCAGGCCAATCAAAAAAAACAAAACCCCACCGATCGTCACCCCCCAAATCTCGTACTCCTGCTCGGTGCGCAAGCCCCCAAAAGCTCCGGCTCCCCAGAGCAACAGCAGGGCCACCAAGTTGCCAAAAAAGATGGAAACCCCCCCCAGGCGCACCATCGGTTGCTGGTGGATCTTGCGCTCGTCGGGAAAGTCCAACTGGCCACTGCGGATCCCGACCGCCTTCACCACCGGGGTTGCCCACAGAACCACACAGGCAGCAGCCAGAAAGGCAACCAAGTAGGGCATAGCAAGCCGTGGCGAGGATTGCGGTTATCCCAAGTGGGGGTAGAGGGGGAAACGACGACAGAGCTGAGCCACCCGCTGGCGACACTCTTCCAATACAGCAGGCTCCTCAGGCTGAAACAGACAATCGGCGATGATCTCCCCAATTTCCTCAAATTCTACTGGCCCCAAGCCGCGGGTGGTCAAGGCTGGGGATCCCAGACGCAGGCCGCTAGCTACAAAGGGCGGCTGTGGGTCGAAGGGAATGGTGTTCTTATTGGCGGTGATGTGGATCTCCCCCATCAGCCGATCCGCCCGCTTGCCCGTCATTACCGGATCCGCCGCCCCAGTCTTTTCCAGCACCGCCGAAACCGAGCGCAGATCCAGCAGCATCAGGTGATTGTCGGTGCCCCCGGAAACCAGTCGAATGCCTCGCCGTTGCAGGGATCCCGCCAGGGCTTGGGCATTGGCGATAACTTGGGCCGAGTACTGGGCGAAGCCGGGCTGCAGGGCTTCCCCAAAGGCCACCGCCTTGCCGGCAATGACATGCTCCAGCGGCCCCCCTTGACTGCCGGGGAACACCGCCTTATCCAGCTTTTTGCCCAGCTCTGGGTCGCGGGTGAGAATGAGTCCCCCGCGCGGCCCTCGCAGCGTCTTGTGGGTAGTGGTGGTCACCACATCGCAGAGGGGCACGGGGTTGGGGTGATGTCCAGTGGCCACCAAGCCGGCAATGTGGGCAATGTCGGCCAGAAGATAGGCCCCCACCTCGTCGGCAATGGCGCGGAAAGCGGCAAAGTCAATTGTCCGCGGATAGGCAGAGTAGCCGCAGATGATCAGCTTGGGCCGGTGCTGCAGGGCCAGATCCCGCACTTGGTCAAAATCAATCCGCTCCGTCTGCGGATGCACCCCGTAGTGCACCACGCGGAACCACTTGCCGGAGACGTTTACGGGGGAGCCGTGGGTAAGGTGGCCGCCGTGGGCCAGATCCATGCCCATAATTGTGTCTCCTGGCTGCAGCAGGGCCAGGAAAACAGCGAAATTGGCCTGCGCCCCCGAGTGGGGCTGCACATTGGCGTGGGCTGCCCCGAACAATTGCTTAGCCCGGTCAATGGCCAGTTGTTCAATCTCGTCAATAAACTCGCAGCCGCCGTAGTAGCGCTTGCCCGGCAGCCCTTCTGCATACTTGTTGGTGAGCACCGAGCCCTGGGCTGCCAAGACGGCAGGAGAGGTGAAGTTCTCACTGGCGATCATCTCCAGGTGATCCCGCTGCCGGTTGAGCTCTTCCTGGATCAGGCGGTAAACAACGGGATCCGTTTCCGCCAGGATGGCCAAGCTATCCCGTGAGGTGGTCAGACTTTGTGGAGCAGCTACCATGATGACGCCAAGACCGAACTTCGCAGGAGGAATGGGCAAGAACTGCTTCGCCGTCGCGACGGCGTTGCGGAGCAACATCGTAGCATGACCCGCAAACCAGCAGCGCAGGCCCCGGCCTTTCTGCCTGGGGTAAAACCCCAAAACTGAGAAAGAATCCCTTGCTTTAGGGGTGGGGAGAATGTCAGTCGCGACAGCGTTGCGGAGCAACATCGATCCAAGCAGAGGATCTGGGAGCCACGGTCAAGCGGGATGGGCAAGGGCTGCTTTGTAAAGAATGTTGAGCTTTTCTTCTCGGTGTCAAGGCTACCCCTCAAGCTACGGTAGAGTGAGGGGGCTGACTTTTGTGCAATTCCACTGTTAGGGAGTTGGTTATGACGGACGCACAAGTTTTCACCATCCTGGCGA
Organism: Thermostichus sp. MS-CIW-40; assembly: GCF_054058315.1. Taxonomy (NCBI): domain Bacteria; kingdom Bacillati; phylum Cyanobacteriota; class Cyanophyceae; order Thermostichales; family Thermostichaceae; genus Thermostichus; species Thermostichus sp. MS-CIW-40. Next base: position 21,733 of record NZ_JBSSAC010000024.1, on the reverse strand, counting down.
TTGCCTTGGTGCCGGCAGTGATGGCTCTGCTTTTGGGATCCGCCCTGGCCCGCAGCTAAAGCTCCTGCATCTCCCAAAAAGTGCCTCTGGATCCCTTCGGCCTGCCCCGTCACGACAGTGTTGCGGAGTAATAAGGCAGGCTTTTTTCTTTATCAAGGAATGGAAAGTGTGGCTTGCGCTGCTGCACTCCTTCGGTTGTCCTGCCGTTGTTGGCTAAAGTTGGATTGATAAGGAGCACTCCCGGCAGCCAAGCAACTTGAGCCAGGTGGATCTACAGCGGCTTCAGCGCGCCCTTTCCCTAGAAGCAGAGGTGGGGTTTACCGACCTGCGGGGGCGAGAGCAGACCTTCTCCCAATTTTTGGGGAGCGTGTTCGGACAGGATCCCCCCTCTGACTGGGTGCTGAATGGAGATGACCGGCGGCGATGGAAAGAACTGGGATCCCGCTATACCCTGTATTCCGAGCTGGAGCTGCCCGAACGCCAGCACCTGGTGGCCGAAACCCGCCGCTGGCTGGAGCGAGTCCGACGTCAGCAAGAGTTGTCCCGACCGAGTTCCCACCAACCTGGCTCGTTTGCAGCCTCGTTGCCACAGCGCTCTGGTTTCCCTGCCGTAGGCGTAGCAACAACCCCCCCAGAGGCAGGGCGGAGCACGATTTCCCCATCTCTCCCCGCCGGCCTCAGCCTGGAGCAGCCGCTGCAGTTTCTCAAAGGCATTGGTCCCAAGTCAGCGGAGAAACTGGCACAACTGGGCCTACACAGCGTGCGGGATGCCCTCTACTACTTCCCCCGCGACTACCTGGACTATTCCCGGCGGGTGCTCATCCGCCAAGCCAAGGTGGGGGAGACCGTTACCCTTGTAGGGACGGTGAAAAGTTGCAGTTGCTTTACCAGCCCTAAGAATCCCTCGCTGACCATCTTCAACCTAAAGATTGCCGACAAAAGTGGTGTAATTACCCTCAGCCGCTTCTACAGCGGGCGGCAGTTTGCCCAGCGCAGTTGGCAAGCTTCCCTGGAGCGGCAATACCCCAAGGGGGCCCTGGTGGCTGCCAGCGGCCTGGTCAAAAAGGGCCGGTTGGGCCTAACGCTGGATAACCCGCAACTGGAGGTGCTGGGGGGAGAGGGCGAGGAGCTGGACAGGCTGGGCAAGATCTTGCCAGTTTACCCTCTCTCAGAAGGGATCCCCGCCGATCTGGTGCGCAAGGCGGTGCAACTGGCTTTGCCGGCGGCGGCCTTGGTGGAGGATCCCTTGCCGGCGGATCTCAAGCGGCAGTTGCAGCTTTTGGACTTGCCTGTTGCCCTGCAGCAGATCCACTTTCCTAAGACCCGAGAGCTGCTGGCCCAGGCCCGGCGGCGGCTGGTGTTCGATGAGTTTTTCTACCTACAACTAAGCCTATTGCAGCGGCGACACCGCTATCGTGCCCAAGCTCAGGCCATACCTCGTTACCAGCCGGCTAGAGGGGAGCTGTTGGATCGCTTCTACCAAATCCTGCCCTTTCAGCTTACCGCTGCCCAGCAGCGGGCCATCGACGAGATCCTAGCGGATCTGCGGGATCCCTTGCCCATGAACCGCCTCTTGCAGGGAGATGTGGGATCCGGCAAAACCGTGGTGGCGGTGGCAGCTGTGCTGGCAGCCATTCAATCCGGTTGGCAGGCGGCCCTCATGGCTCCCACCGAGGTTTTGGCCGAGCAACACTACCGCAAGTTGGTGGAATGGCTCAGCCAGCTGCAGGTGCCCGTTGAACTGTTGACTGGATCCACCCCTCCCGCCAAACGCCGGGAGATCCTGCGGCAGTTGCAGACTGGGGAATTGCCCTTGGTGGTGGGCACCCATGCTCTCATCCAGCCGGCAGTGCAGTTTCGCAACCTGGGCTTGGTGGTCATCGACGAGCAGCACCGCTTTGGCGTGGAGCAGCGGGCCGCCCTGCAACAGAAAGGGGATCACCCCGATGTGCTCACCATGACCGCCACCCCCATCCCCCGCACCCTCACCCTGGCCCTGCATGGGGATCTGGATGTTACCCAAATTGACGAGCTGCCGCCGGGGCGCAAGCCCGTGCACACCCTGGTAGCCCGGCCAGGGGATCGCCTGCAGGTGATGCGGCTTATCGAGCGGGAAATTGCCCAAGGGCGGCAGGCCTACGTGGTGCTGCCGTTGATTGAAGAGTCGGAGAAGCTGGATCTGAAATCTGCCATCGAGGAACACCAGCGTCTGCAGGAAAAGGTTTTCCCCCAATTTCGGGTGGGCCTGCTGCACGGGCGCTTGACCAGTAGCGAGAAGGAAGCTGTCATTGCGGCCTTTCGCCGGCGGGAGCTGGATATTCTGGTCTCTACCACGGTGGTGGAGGTGGGGGTAGATGTGCCCAATGCCTCGGTGATGCTGGTGGAGCATGCGGAGCGCTTTGGGCTCTCCCAACTGCACCAACTGCGGGGGCGGGTAGGACGGGGATCCGACCAAGCCTATTGCATCTTGATGACGGGATCCAAAGGAGAAGATGCTCTGCGGCGGCTCAAGGTGCTGGAGCAGTCCCACGACGGGTTTTTCATTGCCGAGATGGATCTGCGCTTCCGCGGCCCAGGGGAGGTGATGGGCACCCGCCAGTCGGGGCTACCCGATTTTGCCCTGGCCAGCCTCATGGAGGATCAAGAGGTGCTGCAGCTGGCCCGCCAAGCGGCAGAGCAGCTTATTGTCCAAGACCCCGACCTGAAGCGCTGGCCCCCCTTAAGCCGCATACTGGAAGAGCGTCAGGCCCGTCTCTTGGGCCCTGGGTTGTTGACCTAAGCTAGGGGCAATTGGAGCACTATGCCCTATACTCTCGAAGACTTAAAAGCCCACGGCCTTTCCCCGGCGGAATATCAACAGATCCAGCAGCAGCTGGGCCGGGATCCCAACCCCAACGAGCTGGCCATGTTTGGGGTGATGTGGTCAGAGCACTGCTGCTACAAAAACTCCCGCCCTCTGCTGAAAAACTTTCCCACCACGGGCGAGCGGGTAGTGGTGGGGCCGGGGGAAAATGCTGGCGTAGTGGATCTGGGGGAGGGGGATTGGCTGGCGTTTAAGATCGAGTCCCACAACCATCCTTCGGCAGTGGAGCCCTTCCAGGGGGCAGCTACCGGCGTGGGAGGGATCCTGCGGGATATCTTTACCCTGGGCGCCCGTCCCATTGCCCTGCTTAACTCGCTGCGCTTTGGGCCGCTGACCGATCCCCGCAACCGCCGCCTCATGGCCAGGGTGGTGGAAGGGATCGCCCACTACGGCAACTGTGTCGGGGTACCCACAGTGGGGGGAGAAGTGGCGGTGGATCCCTGCTACAGCGGCAATCCCTTGGTCAACGTCATGGCTCTGGGGCTGCTGGAGACGCCGGCAGTGGTGAAATCGGCAGCGCGGGGGGTGGGGAACCCGGTCTTGTACGTGGGCGCCACCACCGGGCGGGATGGCATCCGCGGCGCCAGCTTTGCCAGCGCCGAGCTCAAGGAGGATGCGCAGCAGGATCGGCCGGCAGTGCAGGTGGGGGATCCCTTCCTGGGCAAGTGCCTCATCGAGGCCTGTCTGGAGGCCTTTGCCACAGGAGCTGTGGTGGCTGCCCAGGATATGGGGGCAGCCGGGATCACCTGCTCCACCGCGGAGATGGCCGCCAAGGGAGGGGTGGGGATCCGCTTTGACCTCGATCGAGTGCCGGCGCGGGAAAGCGGCATGGCTGCCTGGGAATACCTGCTCTCGGAATCCCAGGAGCGGATGCTGCTGGTGGTGCAAAAAGGCCGCGAGGCGGAGGTGATGGAGATCTTCCACCGCTGGGGTTTGCAAGCTAGTGTGGCCGGGGAAGTCATTGCCGAGCCGCTGGTGGAGATCTGGCACCAGGGATCCTGCGTGGTGCAGGTGCCGGTGCGGGCTTTGGCCGAAGACACCCCCGTCTATGTCCGTCCGGTGTTGCCAGAGCCGCCAGCCTACGTGCAGGCAGCGTGGCAATGGGATCCCGCCACTCTACCCCCTTGTGATTGCCAGGGGATCCACCTCGCTCAGGCAACGCTGGCATGGAAAGAGGTGCTGCTGCAGCTTTTGGCCAGCCCCACCCTGGCCAGCAAAGCCTGGATCTATCGCCAATACGACCACCAGGTGCAAAACAACACCGTCCTTTGGCCGGGCCAGGGAGATGCGGCGGTTATCCGCATCCGTTCCCAAAAGTTTGGCGTGGGCGAGGTGCCGCCCCTGCGAGCTTCCCGCAAGGCCATCGCTGCCACCCTGGATGGCAATGGCCGCTGGGTGTATTTGGATCCCTACGAGGGGGCCAAGGCAGCCGTGGCGGAAGCTGCCCGCAACCTCACCTGTGTGGGGGCCGATCCCCTAGCTGTTACCGATAACCTTAACTTTGGCAATCCCGAAAACCCGGTGGTGTACTGGCAGCTGGCCCTGGCCTGTCGGGGGATTGGAGATGCCTGCCGTGCCCTCGGTACGCCGGTAACGGGGGGAAACGTTTCTCTCTACAACGAGACCCTCACCCCCCAGGGATCGCAGGCTATCTACCCTACCCCTGTCATTGGCATGGTGGGTCTCATTCCCGACTTGAAATGCATCTGTGGCCAGGGGTGGCAGCAAGAAGGGGATCTCATTTACCTCCTGGGATCCCAGGCCCTCACCAGCTTGGGGGGCAGCGAGTATTTGGCGGTCATCCACCAGCAAGTTACGGGCCGGCCCGCGCCAGTGGATCTGGAATTGGAAAAGCGGGTGCAAGCTGCCTGTCGCCATGGAATCCGCCAGGGCTGGGTGCGCTCTGCCCACGACTGCAGCGAGGGGGGATTAGCTGTGGCTTTGGCAGAAGCCTGCTTGAGCGGAGGCCGCGGCGCAACCCTCTCCCTGGCTCCTGGATCCTTGCGCTGGGATCAGGCCCTGTTTGGCGAGGGATCCAGCCGCATCCTGGTTTCTGTGGATCCGGCCCAGCGCTCTGCTTGGGAAGCCTACTTAGAAGCGCAGCTTGCCGGCCAGTGGCAGCTTTTGGGAGAGGTGGGATCCCCTGCGGATCCCCTGCTCTTAAGGACGGCAGAAGAGGATCCCTTACTGGTGGTGTCTTTGGCAGCCATGCAGGCCGCCTACCACGGTGCCTTTTCGGACTAGCTGAGCCTCGGTTGGGAAACCGTTTTCTGCGCCCAGCTCCCTTCTCCCTTGGGGAGAGGGGCCAGAGGTTGGAGAGGAAAACATCCTTAGGGGGATTTTTCCTCACACAAATTGGCCTGGATCACCTCTCGATATTGGGACTTGGGCTTAACGCCCACCAACTGGGCCACCAGCGTCTTGTTTTTGAAAAATTGCACCGTCGGGGTGCCCGCCACCCCCCCTGCCTCTGCAATCTCCGGATCTTTCTCAATATCGATCTCCACCACGTGCAGCTTGTCCGAGAACTCATCGATGATCTTGTTCAAGATCGGCTTGAGGGCATGACAAGGGGCACAGGTGGGGGCGGTGTACTTGACCATGAGCAGGCGATCGCTTTCGTGGTAGAGTCGCCGCAGGGCATAGCTCCCCTCATGGCAAGTCTTGCTGAAGTCTAAGTCATCCTGTCCATTCTCCTCAAAGCTGGCCTCCTCAACAGCAGGATCCCCAGCAGACTCTGCCGCAGAAGTCGCAGCAGGGCTGGGTTCAGGATGGCTTTGGGGAAGGACGTGATACTCCTGGGCCAAGCCGTGTTCCGAGAGCCAGCGCTCTGCCAACATGGCCGCCATACAGCCGGTGCCGGCAGCGGTAATCGCCTGACGAAACTCGTGATCCTGCACGTCGCCGGCGGCAAACACCCCCTCCACACTGGTGGCCACGGATCCCGGGCGGGTGACGATGTAGCCGACTTCATCCAGTTCCAGTTGCCCTTTAAATAGGTCTGTGTTGGGCTTGTGGCCAATGGCATAAAATAGGCCACCCACTGACATCTCGCGTATTTCGCCGGTTTGGTTGTTCCGCACTTTCACCCCGGTCAGGCGCAGGCCGTCGCCCATCACTTCCACCGCCTCGGTGTTCCAGTGCACAGTGATCTTGGGGTTGTTGAGAACACGATCCTGCATAGCCTTGCTGGCCCGCATTTTGTCGCTGCGCACCAGCATGTGCACGTGGGATCCAAACTTGGTCAGGTAGGTGGCCTCCTCACAGGCAGTATCGCCGCCGCCGATCACCACCAATTCCACCCCTCTGAACATGGGCATAGCCCCATCGCAGACAGCACAAGCTGACATGCCCCGGTTCCAGTAGGTCTCCTCCCCCGGCAGGTGTAGGCGCTTGGCTGTGGCCCCGGTGGCGATGATCAGGCTGTGGGTGCGCAATTCCCGCTCGTCAGAACGGACGACAAAGGGCCGCTGGCTTAAATCCACAAAGGTGACATCTTCGGTGTAAAGTTCTGCCCCCCACCGCTGCGCTTGAGCCCGCATGTTCTTCATCAGTTGGGGGCCGGTGACGCCCTCGGGAAAGCCCGGAAAGTTCTCCACCTCGGTGGTGGTCATCAGTTGCCCGCCCGGGATCCCGCCCGCCTGGAACCCCTCAAACACAACCGGCTTCAGGTTGGCACGCCCAGCGTAAATGGCTGCTGTAAACCCAGCAGGGCCGGAGCCGATAATCACCACATTCTCAACCCGACTTTGCTCTGTCATCCGATGTCTCTCCTTCTGCAATGGGAATAAAAGCCAAACTCATAACGACTACGCTTTAGCTTAACACCCCTTGGCGAACCGGTCGAGGCCGAGGCCTATTAGCCTCATTTTCGCTCGCCTCAGGCCATTGGGGCCTTTTTTGCCCATCCCATAGGGTTATCTCTGCCCAGAGGTTGGCCAAGTGGCGGCCATTGCCCAAGTTTTGGATCCCCAACACCCAATCCCGGTTGACCCAAGCCACAAGGAAAAGAGGTGTCTGAGATGGCCAGCAATTTGGTCTTGGTCAGAAAGCGGAGCTCAAATGAATTTTGTATCAGAAACTACAAAATACCCGTGTTGGCCTTTCTAGGATGAGTGAGCGTTTTTGGCCTGTCTGGGTCGAAGCGTGGGGATCACCTGCTGGGATCCCATTTGTTTCAGCCACAGTTCCCCCAGTCTTAACCGCAACCCAATCAGGAGAGAGTAATGGCATCCACGCCCCAAGAAGTGCTTCAGATGATCCAGGACAACAACGTCCAGATAGTGGATCTCAAGTTTGTGGATATCTTTGGCACCTGGCAGCATGTTTCCTTCCACACCTCGATGATCAAGGAAGAAACCTTCACCGAGGGGCTTCCCTTTGACGGATCCAGTATCCGGGGCTGGAAAGCGATCAACGAGTCGGACATGTACATGGTGCCGGATCCCAAGACGGCTTGGATCGATCCCTTTCTGGAGGTGCCCACCCTCAGCATAACTTGCAGCATTGTTGAGCCGCGCACCGGCCAGCCTTATAGCCGTTGTCCCCGCAGCCTTGCCGCCCGTGCCGTTGCCTATCTGCAATCGACGGGCATTGCCGATACTGCCTACTTCGGGCCGGAGGCGGAGTTTTTCATTTTTGAGGATGTTCGCTTCGACCAAACCCAAAACTCGGCCTACTACTTCGTGGATTCCATCGAAGGTCGCTGGAACTCGGGCCGCGAGGAGAAAGGTGGCAACCTGGGCTACAAGCCTCGCTACAAAGAGGGCTATTTCCCGGCCCCGCCCACCGATGCCCATCAAAACATCCGTACCGAGATGCTGCTGACCATGGGCAAGCTGGGGGTGCCTATCGAGAAGCATCACCACGAGGTGGCTACCGGCGGGCAAGGGGAGCTGGGCTATCGCTTCGCCGATCTGATCACGGCTGCCGACTACATGATGGTTTACAAATACGTGCTCCGGAACGTGGCCCGCAAGCACGGCAAAACCGTCACCTTCATGCCCAAGCCCCTATTTAACGACAACGGCACTGGCATGCACACCCACCAGTCCCTCTGGAAGGATGGTCAGCCTTTGTTCTATAGCGAAGGCACCTATGCCAACCTGAGCGAGACGGCTCTCTACTACATCGGTGGCCTGCTCAAGCATGCCCCGGCGATCCTGGCCTTCACCAACCCCACCACCAACTCCTACAAGCGCTTGGTGCCCGGTTTTGAGGCGCCGGTGAACCTGGCTTACTCCCAGGGCAACCGTTCCGCCGCCATTCGCATTCCGGTGACCGGCAACAATCCCAAGGCCAAGCGTCTGGAGTTCCGCTGCCCGGATGCCACCTGCAACCCCTACATCGCCTTTTCGGCCATGCTGATGGCTGGCCTGGACGGGATCAAGAATAAGATCCATCCCGGCGAGCCCTTGGACAAAGATATCTACGATCTGGAGCCGGAAGAGCTGGCCAAGATCCCTTCCACGCCTGGATCCCTGCTGGATGCCCTGGAAAACCTGCAGAAGGATCATGCCTTCTTGCTGGAGGGAGGCGTCTTCACCGAAGATCTGATCCAGACCTACATCGAGTACAAGATCGACAACGAGATCAACCCCATGAATCTGCGGCCTCACCCCTACGAGTTCGCCCTTTACTTCGACGCCTAAGCGGTGTGGCCGATTCTGCAGCGGGATCCCTGATGGGATCCCGTTTTTTTCCGAGGAAATAGCACCCCTCAATTGTGGATCCCTTGGGCAACTTAGCTACTTTTGGTCAACAGCACCTCGTGCCAGCGTTGAAGCGTCCTGTGCCGTCCATCGACCTGAGGAAGCTCAACCCAGAAACCAAAAGGGGATCCCCAGCCGGGATCCCTTCTCGCTGAGCTCATGCCAGAGCATCAACAGTTACGGGCAGATCAGCTCATGCTGACACGGCTACGGTCGTAGTTGAGCCGAAAGGTGGGATGCACTTTTCCTTGGATGCGGTTCCAGAAGTTGCGCACGTTGACATGCAGGCCAATCTGCTCTGTACCGCGGAGCAGCATGGATTGCTGGCGAATCCGAATCAAGCGTTGATGGCTCATCATCAAGCGGCGAGACAGCTCATCCAAGACATGAGAACGGCCATTGGCAGCCACCGGGGCAGATGCCTCTGCCGTCTGAACGGGTTGAGCCGGCCCTTCGGCCGCCTTGAGATGATGAGCAACACCCCGATAGAGCAGGTCAAGGTTGGTGGGCAAAACCACCGGCTTGCTCAGGTGGCGGAACCGCCAGTCCAGCCCCCGGTAACGACCCCCCACTTTGCCGGGAGAAACCGCTGCAGTTGCAGAAGAGGGGGTGTAATCGACGCCACGGTAAAAGAGTGCCATGATCTTCGCCTCCAATGAGTTGAGTTTTCATCCGTTCGCCTTCTCCTGAGAGACAAGAGAAGCCACACGGTTACCAGAAGAGTTGAGGCGCGTTCCTTCGGGATCTCTCCCTACTTCCGTCCTCTGGCCGTGATGTCGCTCTACCTACATTAACGAGCCGCCCAGCACGCGAGAGGATGAACGATTTCTATCTACGTTCTGTATTATAAGCTACGGTTTTTGGGTGTTGCCAGCAACTTTTAACAAAAATTTCCACTGAGTTTCTGGCCAGCTTCCTCTAATCGGGACTAGTCAGCCGGGATCCCTGGGGGAAGTAAGGTGCAGGGCTTGGGGCCAGGTTCTCCACTCTGTCCGAGATGCCAGAGGAAGCATTATCGTGGAAGAATCCTCAGGATTGGCTACAAAAGTTCACATTCCTTGGTGGGTGCCCTGTGCAGGAAGACTTTCGTCTGATTTTGGACATCGTGACGGTATTGGCGGCAGCGGCAGCGGGTGGATTTTTGGCCTCACTGCTGAGGCAGCCGGTGTTGCTCGGCTACTTACTGGCCGGGATCTTAGTGGGGCCCACCGGGTTGGGGTGGATCAAAGAGTTGGTTCAGGTGGAAACCTTGGCCCAGTTTGGGGTGACCTTTTTGCTGTTCACCTTGGGGGTGGAGTTTTCCCTGAAAGAATTGCGCAAAGTGCGGGGGATCGCCATTGGCGGCGGCATTTTGCAAATCAGCCTGACGATTTTGATCACGGCGGTGCTGGCGGTGGTCAGCGGCTGGTTGACGCCGGTGCAAGGGATCTTTTTGGGGGCCGTGCTCTCCTTGTCCTCGACTGCCGTGGTGCTGAAAAGTCTCACTGAGACCAACCAAATGGGCACTCCCCAAGCCCAGGCCATGCTGGGGATCCTGATTGTGCAGGACTTGGCGGTGGGGCTGATGCTGGCGGTGTTGCCGGCTTTGGACTCTCCCCTGCCGGAGCTGGCGGGATCCCTGGTCAAGTCGGTAGCGGAAATTGGCCTGGTGGGGCTGGGGGCAGTGGTGAGTGGCATTTGGCTCGTTCCGGCCTTCTTGCGGCTTTTGGCTCAGCAGGAGAGCAAAGAGGTGTTTTTGCTGGGGGTGATCAGCCTCTGCGTGGGGATTGCCCTGTTGACGGAGCGGCTGGGCATTTCCAGCGAGATTGGGGCTTTCATTGCCGGTCTGATGATCTCGGAGGTGGAGTACGCCGACCAAACCCTGGACTATGTAGAGCCTTTGCGAGATGTGTTTGCTGCTCTCTTTTTTGCGGCCATCGGCATGCTCATCGATCCCAGCTTTATCCTCGGCCATCTGTTGCTGATCCTGGGGCTGGTGGGTCTGGTGATGGTGGGCAAGTTTTGCATCGTGGCTCCCTTGGCGCGGCTGTTTGGTTACACTCTGCCGGCAGCGGTGGTGGTGGGGCTGGGCCTATCGCAAATCGGCGAATTCTCCTTTGTGCTGGCCAGCGAGGGGCAGGCTTTGGGATTGGTGTCGCGGCAGATCTATTTGTTGATTGTCAGCACCACAGCCGTTACCCTTCTGCTCACCCCCTTTCTGCTGAGGGGCGCTCCTCGACTGTTTTCCGGGCTACACGGGATCCCCTTCTTGGCCCGCTGGTTGGAATCGGGCGAGCGGCCCCGCGCTTTGGCCCCCGATGCTCCTCAACAGGGGCACGTGGTGGTGTGCGGCTATGGGCAGGTGGGGCAAGATATTGTGCGCATTCTCGAAGCCCGTCGTCACCCCCTCTTGGTTATCGATCAGTCAGAACGGGTGATCCAACACCTGCGTTCCCGTGGGATCCCTTACCTCTACGGAAATGCGGCCAGCCCGTTGGTGCTGGAGAAAGCTTGCCTGCCCCAGGCCCGCGCTCTGGTCATTGCCCTGCCGGATCGCATGAGCATCCGCCTCTGCCTGAAACGAGCTCTGGAGTTGGCGCCGCAATTGGATGTGGTGGTGCGAGCTACCGACAAGGAAGACATCGAACAGCTCTATCAGTTGGGGGCCAGAGAAGTCGTCCACCCCGAATTTGAGGCCAGCCTGGGGCTGTGCAGCCATGTGTTGCTGGAGTTGGGAGAACCCCCAGACATCATTCAGCAGGAGATCCTGGCCATTCGCAGCAGCCACTACCGCGATCTGCGCCCTCTCCACCCCAGTTGTCTGATCCCCGCGCCTGTCAGTTGGCTGACACCGCCGGCCCCACCTCCCTCTCCCCCCCTCCCCGCCAATGCCAACGGCCGCCACGACAGCCACCCACCTGAGTCTGTGCTGGCCTGGTGGGAACGCTGGCAGCGGCCTGTTCAACCCGAATGGGCAGGGATCCCTGGCTCTGCCGAGTAGAGATTTGCACCTCAATCTTCGTAGTATCCTGCAAACTGGAGGTGTGGCCACTGCAAGTTGCAAGCCTCGGGACAGTTCCCCCGCTGCCTTTGCGGATGGAGCATGACTCTAGTCAATAATAAGCTCAACTATACTGAAAATAATGTATAATATGTTCAGTACGGATTACTACCAGTTGATCTTTACTGTTTACTTTCGAGTCTGCCAACATGGTAGCCAAAGCAAAGCAGAAAATTGGTAGTAAGACGACACGGAAACTGCGCTTTGGGTATTCTACTCAAAGCTTTGCGGGATACCGCCATTCTGTTTGGAAACAAACAGAATGCTATCGCTGCATAGTTGAACAGTGATGTTCAGCAGTGTTCAGCGTAAATGTATCAGACGCTGGGAGGTTTTCCAGAGGCAACGGAAAGGGTCCTCGGCGTTGCTCGGCACTCTGGGGGGAAGGGTGCCCCATCTGTTTCTGGCCTAGGTTGCCATGCCGACCGTTAACTATCTGCGCATCAGCTTGATCGATCGCTGCAATTTCCGCTGCCAGTACTGCATGCCTGACGAGGCGGAGTTGACGTGGCTGCAAGCCCCAGAGCGTTTAACGGATGAGGAAATCCTCACGTTGGTTCGAGAGGTGTTTTTGCCGTTGGGGATCGATTGCTTTCGCCTCACCGGCGGCGAACCCCTGCTCAGGCCGGGGCTGGAGCACCTCATCCGGGCTCTATGCAGCCTGCCTGGGGTGAGAGATGTGGCCCTTACCACCAACGGCTTCAACCTCAGCCAAAAAGCTCAACTCCTCTATGAAGCGGGGTTGCGCCGCATCAACATCAGCTTTGATTCCCTCAACCCCGAGACCTTTCGACTGATCACGGGGCGGGATCGCTGGCGGCAGGTCTGGGCCGGGATCCAAGTTGCTCACCAAGTGGGGTTCGATCCCCTCAAGTTGAATGTGGTGGTGATCCCTGGGCTCAACGAATCGGAAGTGGAAGAGCTGGCTGCCCTTACCCTGGAGCGGCAATGGCATGTGCGCTTCATCGAGTTTATGCCCATCGGCAATGCCGCCCTCTTCCAGCAGACGGGCTGGGTAGAGTCTGAGGTGCTGCGACAGCGAATTCGCGCTCGCTTTGGCCTGGAACCCGGGTTTGTGGCCGGCAATGGGCCGGCAGATGTGTTTCGCATCCCGGGGGCAAAAGGCACCTTGGGCTTTATCAGCCAGATGTCGGAGTGCTTTTGCGATCGATGCAACCGCATGCGGCTGTCCAGCGACGGTTGGCTGCGCCCTTGCCTGCTCAACGAATCCGGCCAAATCAACCTGCGGGATCCGCTGCGAGCTGGGATCCCTGCCGAAAGGCTAAGACAGCAGGTGCGAGAACTGCTGGACATCAAGCCGGACATCAACTTCAAAGGACGGGACACCGGCAGCCAGGGATCCTACCGGCGCACCATGTCTCAGATTGGCGGCTAGCGGGGATAAGGGATCCGCAAAAGCTGGTTGACCGGTGGGTGGGCCACCTGCAACTGTTTCCCATCCGGCCACTGGATCTGGATTTCCTTGACCCCTGTTTCGGATCCCAGGCCAAAGTGGGCCACCGGCTCCATCTGACAGAGGTAGCCGCTGCCGGCGTCGATGGCCTGGATCTGGGTACGGGTGGAGGTGAGCAGCCTTACCAACGCGCCGCGGGCCGGGGCTCCCTGGCGGGTGAGGGGCAGAACTCTCAGCCAGTTGTTGGCATTGGCCTGAGGGCGATAGAAGCTGAGAGGCTGGGCGCCAGACTCCCCATGGGCGATCAACAATTCCAGACGACCATCCCCATCCACATCGGCCACCGCTGCTCCTGTCCCCAATCCCTGCGGCTCGGCAGCATCTCCAATGTCGATGGCTTGCCAACGGCCTGAGCGCCAAGCAAACAGACGGTTGGGCTCGCCGATGTTGTTGAAAAACAGCTCTGGGTAGCCGTCGTTGTCGAAGTCGGCAGCGATGACTGTGCGAATGCGGGAGGGCCTAGCCAACTCCGGGGGGGCTACATCCTTAAAAAAACCGCCGGGGGTCTGGATCCAGAGGCGATGGGGGCCTTCCCAGTTGCCGTAGAGCAAATCCAGCCGTCCATCCCCATCCAGATCCACCGCCGCCACGCCACGTCCGTGCTCGTCCGGATCCGCCAGGCCCACCTCAGCGGCAATCTCTTCAAAGGTGCCATCTCCCCGGTTGCGAAACAGAAAGTTGGGCCCCTGCTCATTGACGGCAAAAATGTCCATCCGCTGCGAGACCAAGGGCACGGCCACCAACCCCCGCCCGCCCGTCACCCGATTGAGTCTCGCTTCCGGCGCCACATCGGCGATCATTTGGTTAGGGCCCAACTCGTAGAGGCGCATAGGGCCGCCGTAGTTGGCTACGAAAAATCCATAGCTCCCCTGGCCGAGACGATCCACACAGGCTACAGAGCGACCTGCGGTCAAGTTGAGGGCATCTTGGTTTTGCGGCAGGGAGAACAGGTCCACCCAGCGAGATCCCTGCCAGTCGAAGAGGCGATCCCCAAAGCGCTTGCGCCCCCCGAAGGTATCGGTATTCAAAACGTAGAGTTCCTCTTGCCCGTCCCCGTCAAAGTCGGCGGCAGCCACCCCAATTGCCATGCGCCCTGCATCGGCCAGGGTGTCGTCTGCTTGATCCACCAGGGTTTGCCCATCCCACTTCAAGACTCGATTGGAGCCGCGGAACCCGCACACAAACAGCTCAAAGGCCCCATCCCGATCCAAATCGCAAGCGGCAACCCCGTAGAAAAGGGCAGGTGGGTTGAAGCGGATCTGCGAGCTGCAATCTTGAAACATGGGGATCCCATCGGAGAACAATAGGAACTGGTGGAGCTTCCAGCTCTGATGGTATGCTGGATCTTCGCCGAAACTTCCCTTTCAACCATGCCACGCATCAAATCTGCCATCAAGCGCGTTCAGATCGCAGAGCGGAATCGGCTGCGCAACAAAGCCACCAAAGCCATGGTGCGCGCTCTGATGAAGAAAGTGATCTCCCTCTCGGCTGCCTACGCTGCCAACCCACAGCAAGAAACTCTGCAGGAAATCCAGGCGGCTATGAGTGCTGCTTTCAGCCGCATTGATAAAGCTGCCAAAACCGGCGTTCTGCACAAAAACACAGCCGCTCGTCGTAAGGCTCGGCTGGCCCGGATTGTGAAGCTGTCTGTGGCTTCCTCGGAAAAATCCCAGGCTGAGGCTTTGGGTGGGCGTGATTGACTTCTCCTGCTGCTTCGGAAGTGGTGCTTGTGCGGGATTTCAGCCGCACGCAAACGAGATTTTGCCTCGGTGCCGGCAGGGATCCCAAGTAGCAGCCAAAACCTAATCTTGAGTATCCAACCTGCGCATCAACCAGCGCCGCAGCGGATGCCACACCGGCAAGGATAGGATCCAGCGGGATTGCTGCTCCAGCATGAGACGCTCCACCGGATACAGGCCGAACAGCTCATAGCGGCTTTGGGCAATCAGGATCCCCATCGTGAAGCTGACACAGAGCAACAACCCCAAAGTCGGCCATCCTGGGCGGTGAAACAAGGCATATCGCAGGCCCGTCCAAGTAAAGTAATCCCACAGGCGGGCTATATCCGCTCGCAGAGCCCAGAGACTGGGGATCCCGACTACCAGCCACAGCAGGCCCAGAAAGATGAAGCTACCACCGTGATAGAGGCGCAGCAGACGCTTGGCTGCCGGAGACAGGGATTGAGTGCCAGAGGCAGCTTTCTTTTCCGCAGCTGAGCCAGGATCAGGGAGCAAGGGCATGGGGATCCCGATGTTCAACACCTCAAAACCCATTTTGGACTTATCTCCGACGCGATAGCTCGGTTGCATGGGATCCTCGAACTCAAACGAGTACTTTTCTGCTTTCGGCTCGCCCATTTTAAGGGATCGATGCACAGGGAGCCCAGTTGTGGCTCTCCCGCTGCACAGCGCCATCCAAAAAGGCACTGATCAAAGCATCTGCTCAAAGCATCTGCCGTCTGCAAGTCTTCCTTATCCGTACAGTCAAGTCTCCTGAGAGACGCCCAGACGTCCCGTTCCAAGAGCTTGGCAGACGATCTCTTTGACGTTCATATCCTGAGCGAAAACCAACATTCCCATGGTGAAGGGATCCCGACCCGGCTCCCTAAGTCAAACCGCGCAATTTGCCCAAGCAACAATGCAGAACTCAAGGTCAGAGGCAGGTTGGTCGGGGTCAGAGAATGGGAACTGGGTCGGGGAT
This sequence comes from Thermostichus sp. MS-CIW-40, assembly GCF_054058315.1. Lineage (NCBI taxonomy): Bacteria > Bacillati > Cyanobacteriota > Cyanophyceae > Thermostichales > Thermostichaceae > Thermostichus > Thermostichus sp. MS-CIW-40. Next base: position 5,945 of record NZ_JBSSAC010000024.1, on the reverse strand, counting down.
ATAATGGCTCTGCACCCTTTTCTTCGGCCTTGCTAGCTCAAAGGATAGAGCACCGACCTTCTAAGTCGATGGTTGCAGGTTCGAGTCCTGCGCAAGGCGCTGGCCTTGCCCCCTAAGCCTTGCTTGGGGTTTCCGACAAGCTGCCCTGATGGGGGCACCACATCTGAACCATCACCTGCCGAGAGTGGCTTTCTACCCGCAGGGATCCGCCCATCAGCTCCACTGCCTTTTGAACCAGCGATAGACCCAAGCCCGTTCCCCCGGCGTTGCGGCAATCCAACTGGGGGAGGCGATAGAACTTTTCAAAAAGGCGGGGCAACGCTTCTGCAGGAATTTCCACCCCTGTATTGCGCACCGTGATCAGCCAGCCGGGACGGCCATTGGAGTTAGCCTGGCTCACACTCAAATAGATGCTTTCCCCAGTGGGGGTGTACTTACACGCATTGTTTAAAAGCTCGCTGACCACCCGCGACAAGAGGCTCTCATCCGTGCAGAGGGGCGAAAGGTCGGGATCCCATTCCACCTGAAACTGTTGGCCCTGTTGGGCAGCCCGCAGCCGGAAGGGCTCGCAAAGATTGGGGATCCACTCCTGGGGAGATAAACAGGTAAGTCTGAGGGCTTTGTTTCCGGACTCGATGGCTTGCAATTCCAATAAGTCGTTGATCAACTCCAGCTCGCGGTTGGTCTCCATCTCCAAAATCTGCAAGTAGCGCCTTTCCCGCTCGGTTAGGTTGGCTTTGGATAAAAACCCAATGGCCAGCTTCATGTTGGTGAGAGGCGTGCGCATTTCATGGGAGACCATGTGCAGAAACTCATCCTTGAGTTGGTTGAGCTCCTGCAACTGTTGCACCTGACGCTGGATCGTTTGATAAAGACGTGCTTGGCGAATGGCGATGGCACATTGGCCGGCTACCCGTTGGATAAGCCGTTGTTCCCGCTCGGTAAATATCTGCCCCGGTGGACGGGATCCACAAATATCTCCCAAAACAAGCAGTTCCTCGTGTTGAGCTGTCAGATCCCTTTTGTCGCAAATGGGAGCGATGATCAGGGTGTAGCGGTCGTGGTTGGGCCAGCAGGGGTGATGGAAGTTGCTCAATTGGCAAAGCTGTCCGCGCCGGAGCTGACGAAGCACATGGGCGAAATCCGCAAACGAAACCTCCAGGGGGAAGCGCCGGATCCCTTCTCCGGCCAAATAGTCCACCGCCAAAACGCTGACCTGCCGCTCTGGGTCATGAAGGGCAATGGTGCAATTGGATAGGTTCAAGCTCAGGGCCAGTTCTCGGGCTACCGTTTCCAAGATTTTTTGTTCGTCCAAAGTGGAGCGAATTTCTTCGGTGATGAGCTGGAGTAGCGCTTCGTCGTTGTAAGCTTGTTCGAGCTCTGCATTGCACACCCGCACTTGGTAATCCAATTCAGCATTGGTCTGTTGCAGCTTTTGATAAAGCTCTGCCTGCTGAATGGCCACCGCCAGGTGATCCCCAATGGCCTTGGCCAACTCGATCTCATCGGTTTGCCAATCCGGATCTGAGGTCAGGCGCCGCAGGGACAGGGCACCCCACACTTTTCCCTGGCAAGCCACTGGGATCACCAACCAAGGGCCCAGGTGGTATTCTCGCTTCTCATAAATGGCAAAGGGATCGGCAATCTGCTCCGGATCCTGGACATGAAAAATTTGCAGCCGTTTCAAATGATCGAAAACCATAAAATCCCTGCTATCCGGCAGTCGCAGGTTCAGATTGTTGGGCAAATTAGGAAATCGGCTATGGCTGGCAATGCCCAACCACACGGCCTCAGCGGGCAGGTACTGATAAAGGGTAACTCGTGCTGCCTGCAACACTGCTCCCACTTCCCGCACCGCCACATCAAATAGGGTGGGTAAGTCCAGAGAGGTGTTGATGGCCTGAATGAGCTGGCTGAACAGCCTTTCTCGCTGCAATTGCCGCTGCAGCTTCAGCTCGGCTTGCTTACGAGGGGTGATGTTTCTAATGATCATCAGCACTTGATCTTCCCCATAGGGGACGATGCGAGCCTGCCGATATTGGGGCTGAGGGGATCCCTCTGGGCAGGGGTATTCGATCTCTTGAGCTTGCCGGGTTGCCAAGGCCAGCTCCAGATGCTCGCGAATGGCTTGGGCTATGGGTTCCGCCCCACCGGTGCAACCGGTATCAGGAAACAGCTCTTCAGGAGTTTTGCCCAGATAGTAGGCAGGGGGATGGGGGACAGAAAAATAGCTGGGCGGCTTGAACTCCAGACATCGGCCCTGGCGATCCAGACGAAGCAGCATGTCGGGCAGGGCTTCCAGGAGCTGGCGATAGTGGCGCTCTCGCTCGGCCAAGGTGATCTCTAATTGCTTGCGCTCGCTGATATCCAGGGTCACGCCGACAATCTCGCCGGGATCCCCTTTCGGCCCCAGCAGGACAACCCCCTGGGAAAGCTGCCAGCGCATCTGGCCGTCGGCCTGGTAAACCCGATATTCCACCGAAAAGTTGGGATCCCCCTCTACCGCCCTGGGCCCAGCCGTCTGCAAAGCTTCTTTCACCCTTTGGCGATCTTCCGGGTGAACGTGCTGCAAAAACACTTCCAGGGTGAAATCTTGGCCGGGATCCAGCCCGTATTTGGCCTTGCATTGGGGAGAGGCAATCAACTCCCAGGTGCGCAAATCCAGTTGCCAATAGCCCAGTTGGGTGGCTTCTAAGGCCAAATAGAGATGCTCTGGATAAAAGCTGCCGTCTCCTGGCCGCACCGGCACCAGGCGGTATCGAGTTGAAGCCATCTCCCTCACCAGACGGTTAATTTGCCGCAAGCCCTGCCTCATTGTGGACGATTTTCAGGAGACGTGAGGGATCCTACTATTCGAATTGCTAGAAATTCCTAACCTTAAGCATGGCTTCAGAATGACTTTGGAAATGTATTCTTTGACACCAACCCTTCAGCCTGAGCTAGGCTTCAAACCCACGGGGAGAAGGCTACCCTGCTGATGCGACCGGGAGGCTTTGGGCCGGGCTTGTGGGAAAGGGGGGTGCCTCTGCTATAGTATCGTCAGTTGCATTTCGGATCCCAAGTGGTGGGATCCCCCTGGCAGGTAGGGTCGGGGCAGGTTTCGAGACATTTTTGCGTTTTCGGGAGAGGTCGACGTTGGGTTGTGCCTTCTCGGTGTGAGCTTGCCCTTAGCCTGCGTGAAGCGTTTTCTCTTTTTTATGCTTTCCTGTGCAACGTTAAGCCTGACGTTTAATCACAGAAAACTTCTCCTGCTCTCGAGTTTGGGTTTATCTGTAGTAAGACCTGTATTCAGATTTTCCCGATGGGTTGACGGTTTCCTGTTCGCCCTGGCGCGGCTTCTCAAGGTGCCGTTGCCCTCTTCATTTGGTTAGCGGACGGGGAAACAGAAGATTGCTAGATCTGGACAATTAGCAGGGCCGAGGTTGTCTTCACTTCCTTGGGCTTTGGCTTAAGTTTTCCTTTCCCCGGGTATCTCTTGCAAAGTTGCCCGATGTTGGCGATGGCAACAGGATAGTCTGTTTAGCCTGCTGTTAGGTTTTCTGGATTCTCTGAGTTGGGTTGATGGGCTGGCCCGCGGCATGGCGAGCGAAGGGATCCCCTTGACCTTTCTCAGCAGACTTCTCCCTATTTTTTCCTAGCTCAACTCAATCATTTTCCAACTGAAGAATTCAAGGTTATTGCTGTGGTTTGTAAAGTTTCTCCCAGTTTGGATCGACATAGCCAGTCGAGTGAATCTGCTTTGCTTGGCCAGGCTTCATTGCCCCAAGGCCACCCCTTGGATCCCCTTAGCGCCGAGGAAATGCGGCAAGTGGTGCAGATCCTGCGCCGGCAACGGCCCCTCAGTTCTCAGGGGCGCTTTGTAACCATCCAGCTACAAGAGCCGGAGCGGCCTTGGATGGAAGCGTGGCAGCCGGGGCAGCCGTGGGATCGGCAGGCTTTCGTGGTGCTGTTGGATCCGGCCAGTGGCAACACCTACGAAGCCGTGGTCTCTCTGTCAACACAGCAGGTGCGCTCTTGGCAGCTCATTGCGGGCGTGCAGCCCCCTCTGCTCGACGATGAGGTGTACGCCTGCGACCGCCTGCTCAAGGAGGATCCCCAATTTTTGGCGGCTCTGCAGCGGCGGGGGATTGCCGATGTGGATTTGGTGATGGTGGACTACTGGACGGTGGGCTACTTTGGGATCCCGGAAGAAGAAGGGCGGCGGCTGGTGCGAGGCTTTTGTTTCCTACGTACTTCCCCTTGCGACAACGGCTATGCCCGCCCCATCGAGGGGCTCTACCCCTGGATTGACCTCAACCGCATGCAAGTTGTCAAGGTGGAGGATCGGGGTCTGTGGCCCTTGCCGCCGGAGTCCGGTAACTTCGACGAGCTGTTTTTCAAAGATTTTCGCCAAGACTTGAAGCCGCTAGAAATCACTCAGCCCCAAGGGGTGAGCTTCCAGGTGGACGGCCACCACATCCGCTGGCAGAAGTGGGATCTGCGCATCAGCTTTAACCCGCGAGAGGGGCTCGTCCTCCACCAGGTGAGCTACGAGGATCAAGGCCGCCTTCGCCCCATTCTCTACCGCGCCTCGGTAGCCGAGATGGTGGTGCCCTACGGGGATCCGCGGGATCCCCACTGTCGCAAAAATGCCTTTGATGTGGGGGAATACGGCATTGGCATGCAGGCCAATTCCCTGCAGCTGGGCTGCGACTGCTTGGGAGAGATCTACTACTTCGATGCCTGGTTGCCCACCAACAGCGGCGAGCCCATGCTTTTGAAAAATGCCGTCTGTATGCACGAGGAGGACTTTGGGGTGCTCTGGAAGCACACCGACTGGCGCACGGAACGGGCGCAGGTGCGGCGCTCGCGGCGGTTGGTGCTTTCCTTTTTCACCACCATTGGCAACTACGACTACGGCTTTTTCTGGTACTTCTACCAGGATGGCACGCTGGAGTTTGAAGCCAAGCTCACCGGCATCATCAACACTTGCGCCACGTTGCCGGGGGAAGAGCCGGAGTTTGGCGTCTTGGTGGCACCCCAATTGTCTGGCCTCAACCACCAGCACTTTTTCACTGTCCGCCTCGATATGGCGGTGGATGGGCCGTGCAACTCCCTCTATGAAGTGCATGCAGAACCTCTGCCTCTGGGGCCGGATAACCCTCACGGCAACGCCTTTCGCGCCCGCTCCACCCTGCTCAAAACCGAGCAGGAGGCTAAGCAAACGGTGGATCCCTTGCGGGGCCGCTATTGGAAGATTGTCAACCCCAATCGCCACAACCGCCTGGGACAGCCGGTGGCCTACAAACTGATGCCGGGGGAAAACGTCCAGCTTTTGGCCCACCCCGACTCTTGGCTGTACCGACGGGCAGGATACCTGGCCCACCACCTCTGGGCCACGCCCTACCATCCCGGCGAGAAGTTCCCAGCAGGGGACTACCCCAACCAACACCCCGGTGGCGAAGGGCTGGTGAAATGGACGCAAGCGAACCGATCCCTGGAAAACACCCGCCTGGTGCTCTGGTATAGCTTTGGCTGCAATCACTTCCCCCGCACCGAGGACTGGCCAGTGATGCCGGCTAGCTACATCGGCTTTATGCTCAAGCCCCTGGGCTTCTTTGAGTGCAACCCAGCTCTGGATGTGCCTCCTCCCCCGCCGAAGACCAAAGGCTGCTGCAGCTTTATTGACTACCCCCCTGCCTAGAGGGCGAGGATTCTTTCAAGTGCGAACAGCTTGGGCGCGACAGGAGTGAGAGGGGAGGCACTCTTCGCCCACGGGGCTTGAGACCTGGTTTCTGGGTCACCGTAGCAGATGCCTTCCATTGCTCAGCCCCGGTCTTTGGTGCTGGGCAAAAGCTCTGCTCAGATATGCTCAGCTAGAAATCGCAGGAGCCCCGCACTGTACCCGTAGGGTCAGTGTCGGGAGGAATGCGGAAGTTATGATAGAACCATGACCCAAGTCCTGA
>NZ_JBSSAC010000023.1:0-42287 GCF_054058315.1 Thermostichus sp. MS-CIW-40 | reverse complement strand
AATGTTAACTCTCTCTTCTGTCTGTAAAAAAGCCAATATCTTCTGCCATTTGTTTTCATCTAAAAAAACCAACTTCATCCTCTTTCCTCTATAAATTATTCTCTCTATCCTAACATAAGATCAACACGACCTAGTGTTAGAAGTTATCGAAAGTAAGTCTGTTTCCTTGGCGAGATCAGTTCTCGACTCCTGTGAAGTTGCATTTGTTGCACCTATCTCTGCCGTTGAGCTCGCCTCTCTCTGCCCCGCAACTGGAGCAATCCCTCTGTCAGCAAGTTGACCGGGAGCTGGGCCAGCCGGCTCGGCTTCTGCGCTGGAGCTTGACGGCGGTGGAGGGGGATAGAGCCTGGGTTGAGGTGGTCGCCACCACTGATGAGGGCTACTCGGATTTAGACTAGGACAACTCACTCTTAGTCAGCTTCTTGACAGACGTCTGCAAGAGTTTTCCCAATACCCCAGTGGTCTCAGACCAATCGAGAACCAACAGTTTCATTGCTACGTTAAAGAGATGGTTCATATTGATTGATGGAAATGGCTATCGGTACCCTTGCCCATTTTTGTCGTTTGGCCAATGTCTGTCTCTGCATCTGAACCAACTCCGGCTCCACTGCTGGCCGAGCAGCACCCCCCTGTCGCCCTCACCATCGCTGGATCCGACAGTGGTGGGGGAGCAGGGATCCAAGCGGATCTGCGCACCTTTGCTTTCCAACGGGTACACGGTACCTCTGCCCTGACCTGCGTGACCGCCCAGAATACCCTTGGGGTGAGCCGGGTGGATGCGCTGCCCCCCGAAGCCGTAGCCGCCCAAATCGAGGCCGTGGTGCAGGACATTGGGGTGCAAGGGATCAAGACGGGCATGTTGCTGAATGCCGAGATCGTGCTGGAGGTAGCCCGTCAGGTGGAGCGCTGGGCGTTGCGGCCTCTGGTGGTGGATCCGGTGATGGTGTCCCGCACGGGAGCAAAGTTGCTGGCAGATGAGGCCATTCAGGCCATCCGCGAGCGGCTGATCCCCTTGGCTCAGGTGCTGACCCCCAACCGCTATGAGGCGCAAATTTTAACGGGGCTGGAGCTGCAGTCCCTGGCAGATATGCAAACGGCGGCCCAGCAGATTCACGCCTTAGGCTGTGGAGCGGTGTTGGTTAAAGGCGGAGGCATGCCGGGGGAACTGCAGGGGGTGGATGTGTGGTTCGATGGCGAGCGACTGGAAGTGCTGAAAACAGAGCGGATCCCCACCCGCCACACCCACGGCACCGGCTGTACCCTCTCGGCGGCCATTGCAGCACAGATGGCCTGGGGCAGGGATCCCTTGGCGGCCACAGTGGCGGCCAAAGCCTATGTAACAGAAGCGCTGCGACATCCTTTGGCCATCGGGTCAGGGCAGGGGCCAGTGGGGCACTTCTACCCGCTTCTGTCCGGGATTGGCAAACCTGTGCCATAAGAGAGAGGTCACTCTCTCTGGCTGCTATGGCTAGCCCGTCGAATCTTTCTCAGAAGGGATCCCTGCCCAAATGGCGGTTTTGGCTACCCCTACTGCTGCAGCTGGGTATCGTTCTGCTGATACCGGCTCGGCAAGCGCTGACTCTTGCTGTCGGAACCACGATCTACCTGCAAACGGCCCCCGTGGATCCCTATGACCTTTTGCGGGGCCGGTACGTGACCTTGGGCTACGTCGTCGCTCGACGCTCCACCCTAGAGCAACTGCCGGGTTGGTTACCTGATTTGGAGACGCCAGGGATCCTTTATCTGCGCTTAGCTCCCCCCGCAGGGGATCCCACTCAACCTTGGCAAGCAATCGGTGTCAGCCGGGAGATGCCCAAAGATTTGCAGCCTGAAGAGAAAGTACTGCGAGGCTGGTTTGACGGGTGGCAGCTCAAGTTGGGAACCGAAGAATTTTTTATTCCCGAAGCAGCTGGAGATGCCTTGGAAGAAGATATTCGGCGTTACCCTGAAGCCACGCGGGCAGAAGTGAAAGTGGATCCCTGGGGCAAGGCAGCATTGGTCGGCCTCTGGGTAGGGGAGCATCGGTACTAAGTGCTCATTCTGCCCGGCTTTAACGCTTTAACAATTAATCACCATATTGTAAACTACCCGACTCCGACCGCTAAGCGGTACGGAGCGGGCTTTCAGTAGCCCTGAGCCTGCTCTGCTCTACCAGAGAACAAAACAAGCCCGAACCTCTAGGCTGGTTTACGGCAGCCCCCAAGAGCGCAATTACGTTTGCACCATTCAAGTCCGCATCTCCTTCCCATCCACAGTGCCCACACTTGAACGACTTACCACTGCGGTAGGATTGCGCAGGGTCGGGATGGATGTGCAAACACCGGTGGCAGGTCTGCGACGTGTAGGCAGGCGGAACAAGAATCAAAGCAACCCCCGCACGCAGAGCCTTGTACTCCAAAAATTGACGGAGTTGATAAAACGCCCAACTGTTGGCCCTGCGCCGCTCGGCTTTGCTGCGCGGCTGTTGATTGACCCTTTCCCGGATCCCTGTCAGGTCTTCCAGAGCGATAGCGCTGTTTGTGGTCTTTGCCCTAGAGACAATAGCTTTAGAGATGCGATGATTGACCCACGTTTGAAAGCGCCTCTCCTTGCCAGACAGCCGTTGCAACAGTTGACGGCATCTGCGCCGCGAACTGCGGGTGCCCTTACTGGCTTTGCGTTGGAGTACCGCCCTCAACCGGGAGTAGTGGTCTCGGACTCTGTTCAACTGCTGTCCATTCCAATTGTCCCCGTCTGACGTATGGGCAATATCCGTCCTCCCCAAGTCCACCCCCAGCACTCTGCCCGTGCGTTGCGGTGGGGATGGCTCCGCTTCCACACAGATTTGAATGGAGTAGGAGCCGTCTTTACGCTTGACCAGAGTGGCAGATTTGGGATTGGAGCCCGCCAGCCGTTCTCTCTGGTAGCGGCCAATCGCCAGCTCAAAGCGCTCCCGACCCTCCACCGTGGTCAGCGACACCGACCAGTCTTTCTCGCGGAACGAAAAGATACGAGCGTCGTAGGTAGCGAAGCCCCCCTTGTTCGCGTTAGCGTCGCGTAGCGACAACGCTTTGACGGGGCGGTTTTTCTGTTGGGCAACTTTACGGGCGCCGGCCAGCCGTCTGCAGACCTGCTGAGCCAAGTTACTGGACAAGTCGAACCGGGCGCGGATTTCGCGGTAGCACAGAGACTGAAGCTTAACGGCGTTGGCGACTTTCTCGGGTGTGTTTTGGTTGACCCAGTTCAAGGCTTGGCCAAAAGCCTCCAAAGTCGCGTCCAATTTGGCGGCTTGCGACTGGGACACCTTGAGCTTGCAGGAGACGGTCAGGACTTGGGTCATAGTTCTATTGTAACCTCGCATTCCTCCCGGCACTGACCCTACGGGTACAGTGCGGGGCTCCTGCGATTTCTAGCTGACATCCGAACCCGAAGGAGAGCCGGAAAACTGAATGGGGCAGGGATCCCTATCACTTGCCCCTCGAAACCCTGAAGATGGCGAGAACCGGAGCTGTGCCATTGAGGAGCTTGCTAAGTGCTGCACAGCCTTGCTCAACACCTGAATTAGGGTCATCCCAATTGGGTCAAACTTCTTCAGGTTTTCACTTCCGAATCTCTCCTATCCAACAGGTTTTGCAACCACACCTGAATATCCCGCAGGCTCTCCGGGGAAACTTCATGGCCCATCTCGTACTCGCGATAGGTAAAGTTCAGTGGCAGCGGGGCAAAATAATCCCGGATCTGACGGCCAAAAGCAATCGGCAAAACAGCATCGGCAGTGCCATGAACCACCAGGATGGCCAGGTGTTTCATCCGCTCCGGCTCCACCGCCTCGGCCAGGATCTCTTCAGATAAGCGCCCACTCATCGCCACCACCCCTGCCAGCTTCTCCGGCTGGGTCAGAGCCAAGTACAGGCTCATGATCGCCCCCTGGCTAAACCCCAGCAAATACACCTGCCTGGGATCCAGGGCAATATCCGGGATCCCACTGGGCAGCGTCTGTTCTAGAAAGCGGCTCAGGAGCTGGAGGCTATTGCGCGCTTGCTGGGGATCCCCCACCAGCCCTTCCGGTGTCCAGGCCATTTCAAACCAGGCAAACCCGCCTCCACTCCAAGGAATAGGGGCTCTCAAGCTGATCACCGCCAACCGGGGATCCAGATAGGGGGCCAACTGGAACAAATCCCCCTCGTGGCTGCCGATCCCGTGCAGCATTACCAACACAGGTGCGGGTCCTAAGCCGCCCTGTCGGGGGGGCTGAACGCGGTAGGTGAGGGGGAAAGGAGAAAACACGCCACGGATCCTCAGAAGCAGAGACGGGGTATGGCCGGCCTACGCCCAATCCTGGGGCTGGCGGAGCACCTGGTAGAGCTTAGCTTCCCACGTGTCCGGCTGGGGCTCGTAGCCATATTCCCAGCGCACCAATGGCGGCAAAGACATCAAGATCGACTCGGTGCGGCCCTGGGTCTGGAGTCCAAAGATCGTGCCGCGGTCATAGACCAAGTTGAACTCCACGTAGCGCCCGCGACGATAGAGCTGGAATTGCCGTTCTCTCTCCCCCCATTCCATCCCCTGCCGCCGCTCCACAATCGGCACATAGGCCGGCAAGAAGGCGTCGCCACAGGTTTGCACCAACTCGAAAAGATGTTCCCAACTGCGGGATCCCACCCGCACCTGTAACGATGGTGGCTCAGAAGCCAGTTGTTCGGGATCCCCTTCCGCCTGGCCTTCAGGCCGATAGAGCAGCCCAGGGCGTTCATCCTGATAGTCGAAGAAAATGCCGCCAACGCCGCGCGCCTCGCCGCGATGAGGTAGGAAAAAGTAGCGATCGCACCAGATCTTGAAAACTGGGTAGTAGACGGGATCCAAGCGGTCACAGGCTGCCTTGAGGGTGCGGTGAAAATGGGCCGCATCCTCCCCAAACAGGTAATAGGGGGTGAGATCCATCCCGCCCCCAAACCACCAAACCGGCCCCGCCTCGAAATAGCGATAGTTCAGGTGTACCGTCGGCACATAGGGGTTGCGAGGATGCAACACCATAGAGGTGCCTGTGGCGTAGAAAGGATGCCCTGCCGCTTCTGGACGCTGTTTCAGAATCGAAGGGGGCAGATGGGATCCGAACACCTCGGAAAAATTGACTCCCCCCTGCTCAAACACGTCTCCCTGCTGAATGACCCGCGAGCGCCCGCCCCCTCCTCCAGGGCGTTCCCAACGGTCTTCCCGAAACTTGGCTTTTCCGTCTAGGGCCTCCAGACGGGCACAGATGTCATCTTGTAGGCGCTGCATGAATTGGCTCACCTGTTGACGGGCATCCACTGGCAGCGCTGTAGGGCTTGAGGCCAGCATCATAGTCTTCCAATCTCTCGAAACTCGACAAAAACCTCTCCAGCCCCCATCAAACCTCTCAGACTGGGAGAGCCGAACTGCCAAACTGAAGAGTTCTAACCTGGCCGGGCAAGAAACTCCCTGGAAATCCAGGCCGCTCTTGGATCTTACGTGGGAACCGCCTCATAGGGACGAAGTCGCGCCCATTTGTTCCGTTCCTCGCGAAAGCTCTGGCAGCCCACCACATCCCATTCCATCTCGGTGCCCCCATTGCGGATATTGACATTGATCTGGGGGCCCTGCGGCTCAAAATCCGGCGTCAGTGTGAGATGAGGTTGCTGATGCTGCGCTTCCACGGCATGGTAGGTGGTACAGCGATCCACGTAGTAGCAGTGAATACAAATACACATGGCTGCTGCCTGCAAGAAACGGTTCCCAATCTTGAGGGTAGCATCCTGCCTCCTTCCAGACGGCGGATCCCCTCTTTCTCAGCCGATTCTTGAGATATTTCTTAGCAAAGAGAGGCATCTCCTCGTCTCTCGTCTAAAATCTCGACATATTTCTCAGGATGGGGCTTGATCTGTCCTTAGGATCGAACCATCCAGGCTATCCAGAGGAACTGCCATGAACACCCACACCCGCTACCGCTTCACCTGCACCCTCTCCTTTGGAGATATCTACGGCCAGATCATCGTTTGGCTGATTGTCATCTTTGCCAGCTTGGCCGCTGCCCTCTCCCTGATGAATAGCCCCCTCTACGCTTTTCTCACCATTGCTCTGATTTTGGTGATCTCCCTGCCTTTCCTGCTCTTCGCCTTCGTGACCACCCTGCTCAATCACATCGAGTTTGCCGTTGTCCCTCCTGAGGAAGAGGAAAATCGCGCTGCTGCTGCCGCTAAGTCGCCCGTGGCCGTCAGTTAGAAACAACTGGCAGTCGGTTGGCGCTTGTCGGATGGATCCCTTGCCCCAAAGACACCTGTGCTGAGTTAAAAAAACCTTGGCTCTCTTGGTCTAGCGCTTGAGTTGGCCCCTGCAAGGCGAGCAAGCGGGTAGCCTTTTATTGGCATTTTATTGGCAATTGTTTTACCAAAGAATTGGGTCTAAAGCCCTGCCGTTCACGGCAGCTTTTGTGCTGTACTCTAGACCAGTAGTAGAGTAGTCAACCACTTAAAAAACCCGGTAGTCCGGCGACTACGCAAGCAACCTAAATAGGTTTTGCCCTTTCTCTTCAACGGTACTTAGGGCAGAAGGGAACTGCCCCGCTTGGGGAGATGGGCACCGCTGTCGTAAAGGGGCAACCCGATACGGCAAGTGCTGTCTTGGAACCAAGAGCCAGAATCCTCTGCCTTTGGGCAGGGGAGTATGGTGACATCCTCCCGGCGCTCGTCCTGTGGACAGAGCGCGGGCCACCCTTCCCGTCAGCAGGACGGAGTCCTTACCTCGCGGTCGGGCATTCCTGCCCCACGCCACTTGTCTGGGTCTACAACCCCCGACAGACCGACTGAACAGGCAGTTTCCCTTCCCCAGCCTCCCTAGCTACTGCCAGCTTGCAAAACAAGTCTAATCCACAGGGAACGGTGCATCGGCAGGCAGGATGGACTCCTGCACCCAGGAACCCCTGTCCACCGGCCAAGAGCAAGATGCTATCCACTCCTTAGGTTTCCCGCAAAGTGTAGTTGTATACGCGCCGGCCAATCTCCAGCCACGCCAACAGCAAGGCCTCCGTCCCGCTACCGCGAGCGGCTTGTTGGGAGGCATCTGGATCAATCCGGTACTTGTAGGTTACCGCCAGCATAGGTAGGCTTTACTACAGATTTCGCTCAGAGGTATGGCGGGGATCCCTGTATCCCGGTGCTCACCCTGCGGGTAGAGTGCAGGACTGATTGCCCCTGCACCTCCGTTAGCTAAATCGTTGAGTTGCTCTGCAAGCTAAGATCGGCAAACCCTGTTCCATCGATGAGGATCCGCGTCGGCCATGATGACCGTAATGGAGTTTTTCGCCCTCAGTGCTGGGGAGTGGATGTGCCAACGCACCAGCCATCACTTGGCTTTTCGCCGCTCTGAGGGTGGGAGGTCGCGGCTACAAATTGCCACCCTTGCGGCAACCGATCCAGCAGTCATCCGGGTTTGCGAGTTGTTCAGGGTGGATCCCCGACGAGCTGTGGGAGCAGCGCGGGTGCGGTGGGATGGCGAGCAGGAGTGGGACAACGAAGAGTACAAGGGAGACGTGGTGCTGGTACCTATCCCCGATGAGACCGATCCCATGCGCGGGCAGTTGCTGCGGGATCAGGGCTACGCTGAGAAAGTACCGGTGGCCGGTACCTATGTCATGGGATCCGATGGCGCCCTTACCCTTTACACCCAGTATGAGATGACTGAGTCGGAAGAGCGCATTTGGTTTGCCAGCCCCAACTTGCGCCTGCGGGCCAGCACTGTCAAGCGGTTCGGCGGCTTCAGCATGGCTTCTTTCTGCTCCGAGGTGCGTAAACTCTCCGCCGGCCCTTCTCCCACCCCTACGGTGGCCGAATCCAGCTCTTTCCGCAGCTAGAGCGTTTTCTCCTCAACTGCAACGCGGGTTGTGCCATGCACCAAGTCTTGGATCTGGGGATTAACCTGCTCCACGCCAATCAACACCAGGCCGACCACAACCGGGAGCATTTTGATGCCTGGGGAGTAACCTGTCTGAACCTCATGAGCGCGCCGGGGGCGGGTAAGACGTCTTTGCTGGAGAAAACCGTGGTCGCTCTTGCCGGCTCGCTGCGCCTGGCGGTGATCGAGGGAGACATGACGACCCAACTGGACGCGGAGCGGTTGCGTCGCTACGGGATCCCGGTGATTGCCATCAACACGGGGCGGGCCTGTCATTTGGATGCGGCCATGGTGGCCGGGGGCTTGCAGCAATTGGAAGCACTGCTGGATCCCCAACAACTGGATTTGCTGCTGGTGGAAAATGTCGGCAACTTGGTCTGCCCGGCGGAGTTTGAGGTGGGGGAACACGCCAAGGTAGCACTGCTCAGCGTCACAGAAGGGGAAGACAAGCCTCTCAAGTACCCAATCATGTTTCGAGAGGCGGATTGTCTGCTGATCACCAAAGTGGATCTGGTTCCTGTGTTGGAGGTGGATTTGGATCGGATCCAGGCCAATATCCGCGAGATCAACCCTTCTGTGCCGATTTTTTGTCTTTCTGCCAAGACGGGTGACGGGCTGGAGCCCTGGCTGGGCTGGATCCGAGAGCAGATTCCCCTGGCCCAACACCGACGGCAGCCGCAGTGAAGGGTATCATACTGAGCATCTAGCCGTGGAACTGATACATTTACGCTGAACACTGCTGAACATCACTGTTCAACGCAGCGATAGCATTCTGTTTGTTTCCATTCGCGTTAGCGGGACGGAGTCCAAACAGAATGGCGGTATCCCGCAAAGCTTTGAGTAGAATACCCAAAGCGCAGTTTCCGTGTCGTCTTACTACCAATTTTCTGCTTTGCTTTGGCTACCATGTTGGCAGACTCGAAAGTAAACAGAAAGATCAACTGGTAGTAATCCGTACCGAACATATTATACATTATTTTCAGTATAGTTGAGCTTATTATTGACTAGAGTCGTGCTCTCCTCACCTGAGCTGGCCAGGCAGGGGATGAGTTAGCACCTCTGGCGGGTCAATTTGCAGATAACTTGTGTGGATGGAAAATCCCGGCTATGGCCAATTTAAGTGACTTTGTACAGGGCATTGAGCAGTTGATCGAGCTGGCTCAGAAGCTGGACGAGAAAAAGCAAAGTGGAGAGCTGCGAACCGAAGTCCGCATCCAGGCCCGTCCTCTGGGCAGTTCTATTCCCCCTTCCGGCTCCATCCCCCGCCGCCGCAGCCCTGCCCAAACGGGGGATCCCCCCTGGAGCAGCGAGCCCCAAGTGATGTCTGCGGTTCGCTTCCAGGAACCGTCCAAGGCCGCTGTGCCCGACCCGCCAGCAACTTCTGCCGACCGCCCAGAGTCTTGGGCTGGGCCACGCCTCAAGGATGTGGGGGGACTGAGGGAACAGCTCCAAGCGCTGCGGGAGATGGTGGAGATCCCCCTCAAGCGGCCCGATCTGCTGGCCAAGCTGGGATTGGATCCGCCCCGCGGGGTGTTGTTGGTGGGAGCCCCAGGCACCGGAAAAACCCTCACCGCCCGTGCCCTGGCCGAGAGCTTGGGGGTGAATTACATTGCCGTTGTCGGCCCGGAGCTGATCGGCAAGTACTACGGCGAGGCGGAGGCGCGCCTGCGGCAACTGTTTGAAAAGGCAGCCAAATCGGCTCCCTGTCTGGTGTTTATTGACGAAATCGATGCCCTAGTGCCCAACCGCGCCACTGTCGAGGGGGAGGTGGAAAAACGCCTGGTGGCCCAGATGCTGGGGCTGATGGACGGGTTTGTGGCCCAAAAGGGGATCGTGGTGCTGGCAGCCACCAACCGGCCCGAGGCTCTGGATCCGGCTCTGCGGCGACCGGGGCGCTTTGATCGGGAGGTGATCTTCAAGGTGCCGGACCGGGAGGGGCGGCGGGAGATCCTGGCCATCCACACCCGCGGCATGCCCTTGGCGGAGGATGTGGATCTGGACAGCCTGGCGGATCAGACGCTGGGCTTTGTGGGGGCAGATCTGCGGGGCCTGTGCCAGGCAGCAGCCTATGCGGCTTTGCGGCGGCAGGTGCCCGATTTGGGATCCCCCATCCCCGAGTCCCTGACGGTAACCGCAGCGGATTTTCAACAGGCTCTGCAACAGGTGAAGCCGGCGGTGCTGCGCTCGGTGGAGATTGAATCCCCGCAGGTGAGCTGGGATCAAATTGGCGGCCTGGAGCACGCCAAGCAGATTTTGCAAGAGGCCATCGAGGGATCCCTGCTGCACCCTGAGTTGTACGAGCAGGCTCAGGCCCAAGCGCCCAAGGGCATCCTCCTCAGCGGCCCCCCTGGCACTGGCAAAACCCTGTTGGCCAAAGCCATCGCTTCCCAGGCCAAGGCTAACTTCATTGCCGTCTCCGGCCCGGAGCTCTTGAGCAAATGGGTGGGATCCTCCGAGCAGGCGGTACGGGAACTTTTTGCCCGCGCCCGCCAATGCGCCCCCTGTGTCATCTTCATCGACGAGATCGACACCCTCGCCCCGGCGCGGGGAAGCTACTCCGGGGATAGTGGGGTCAGCGACCGCGTTCTGGGGCAGCTGCTGGCAGAGCTGGACGGGATCCGCCCCAGCCAGGGGGTGTTGGTGGTGGCCGCCACCAACCGCAAAGCCAGTTTGGATCCCGCCCTCACCCGGGCCGGCAGGTTGGAGCTGCACCTGAGCGTGGAGCTGCCGGATCGCAGCGGGCGACGGGAAATTTTGGCCGTTCACAACCGCAAGCGTCCCCTGGGGCCTGATGTGGACTTACAGGGGTGGGCCGAGCAGACCGAAGGTTGGAGTGGTGCCGACCTGGCCCTGCTCAGCAACCGCGCCGCCATTGCCGCCATCCGCCGCCACCGCGCCACTTCCGAGACGGTGGATGCCAAAACCCTGGTCATCCAACAGGAAGACTTCTGTCGAGCCTTTGCCGAGCTGCAGCAGCAACGCCAAGCCGGCTGATCCCAGCCTGAGGGCTATTCCCATCACGCCAGCGGTTCGGAGCACCTTCAAACTTTCAAAATCAAAAGACTGGGATCCCTTGCCATTCTGGTTGGCTGTGGGCGTGGGCTGACTCACCGCAGGTGCGGGGGGTGGGAAAGATCTTGCCGGGGTTGGCGATGTGCTGGGGGTCGAACACCTGCCGCACCCATTGCATGCTCTCCAGATCCGCAGGCGTAAACATTTCCGGCATGTAGCAGCGTTTGTCTGCCCCGATGCCATGTTCGCCGGAGATGCTGCCCCCCAAGCGCACGCAGAGCTTAAGGATCTCGCCCCCCAGTTTCTCCACCTGCTCCAGGGATCCCGGCACCGACTCGTCGTAGAGGATCAAGGGGTGCAGATTGCCGTCGCCAGCGTGAAATACATTGGCCACTGGATAACCGTACTCGCGGCTGAGGCGCTCGATTTCCTTCAAGACAAAGGCTAGCTGGCTGCGGGGGATCACCCCATCCTGAACATAGTAGTTGGGGCTGAGCTTGCCCATGGCGGCAAATGCTGCCTTACGTCCTTTCCACACCCGCGCCCGCTCTTCCGGGTCGGATGCGACTTGCACCTGTCGCGCCCCATTTTTGAAGCACAGCGCCCTCACCTGTTGGCTGGCTTCTTCCACCTCCAGTTCCAGCCCATCCACCTCCACCAACAAAATGGCCGCCGCATCCCGCGGATAGTAGCCCAACTGCACCACATCCTCCACGGCATTGATGCTGAAGTTGTCCATAATCTCCAGGCCGGCGGGGATGATCCCGGCAGCAATGATGTCGGAGACGGTGGATCCCGCCGCTTCCACACTGTCAAAGTCTGCCAGCAAAACCTGCACTTGAGCCGGGGCCTTGAGCAAGCGCAGGGTAATCTCGGTGGCAATGCCCAGGGTGCCCTCGGATCCCACAAACAGCCCCACCCAGTCGTAGCCGGGCATCTCCGGGATCTTGCCTCCCCAGCACACCACCTCCCCATCCGGCAGCACCACCGTCAGGCCGAGAATGTGGTTGGCTGTTACGCCGTACTTGAGGCAGTGGACACCGCCGGAGTTCTCCGCCACATTACCTCCGATGGAGCAAACCGACTGGCTAGAGGGATCCGGCGCATAAAAGTAGCCTTGGGCGGCCACGGCCTGGGTAATCCAAGTGTTAATAACCCCCGGCTGCACCACCATGCAGCGGTTGTCCAGGTCGATTTCCAGGATCTGCTTCATCAGGGTGGTGGCGATGACGACGCTATTTTCCACCGGCAGGGCTCCCCCTGAGAGGCCCGTACCGGATCCCCGCGCCACGAAGGGCACCCCGTAGCGGCTGCACAGCTTCACCACCTGCGCTACCTCTTCTGTTGTGCGGGGCAGCACCACCAGCGCCGGCCTTTGCCGGTAGCTGACCAGCCCATCGCATTCGTAAACCAGCAGCTCCTCCGGCTTGCTGATCACCCGCTGGGGATCCAGAATCTTTTTGAGCTCAGCCGTCAGCCTGATCCAGTCGAAGGTGAGGCCGGTTTGCAGAGGATGAGAAGAAGTTTTTGCGCTGGCAGTGCGAAGCACTTTCATAACAGTAGGCTCAGCAGGAGTTTGGGAGGGGGATATTGTCACTATAGTCTTGCTGGCTCCAACAGATAGTCCATGCAGCCCAACTCCCCCAGCGCCGAACAAGTCCTCAACCAAGTGCGGCAGCTCTACGAGCTCTACCCCTTCCCCCCGCAGCCCATCGGCACTGTTCCCCCGCCAGGGTGGAATTGGCGCTGGAGTTGGCCCCAGGCCCATGCCTTTTGTACGGGATCCCATCCGGGTCGGCGCAAGGTGCGCATTCTGGATGCCGGCTGTGGCTCGGGAGTGGGAACAGAATACATTGCCCACCAAAACCCCAACGCAGAAATTTGGGCCTTTGATCTGAGCAGCCGCGCCCTGGAGATTGCCGAGGCCCGTTGTCGGGCTTCCCAGGCACCGCCGGTGCAGTTTCGCCAGCTCAACGTCTACGACATCGACCAGCTGCCGGGGCAGTTTGACTTCATCAACTGCGTGGGCGTGCTCCACCACCTGCCCGATCCCGTGGCGGGGCTGCAGGCTTTGGCCGGCAAATTGGCTCCCGGCGGGCTCTTGCACCTGTTTGTGTATGGTGAGCTGGGCCGCCACGAAATCCGCCTCATGCAAAAGGCCATCCGCCTGCTGGTAACAGGTTCTGAACACCAGACCCTTGCCTCGGCGGAGCAATTGCAGAGGGGTCTCCAGGTGGGCCGCCGCCTTTTCGAGATCTTGCCGGAAACCAACCGCATCCAGCAGCAAGAACGGGCCCGCTGGGCCATTGAGAACGTGGACGATGAATGCTTCGCCGATATGTACCTGCACCCCCAGGAAGTGGACTACACCATCGAGACTCTGTTTGAATTAATCCGGGCTTCCGGACTGCAGTTTCTGCGCTTTTCCAACCCGGAGTTTTGGCGGCTGGAACGGGTGTTGGGCCAGGACGAGGCCCTGCTGGCTCAGGCGGCTCAGCTGCCGGAACCGGAACGCTATCGCTTGATCGAGCTGCTGGATCCGGTGGTAGCCCACTACGAGCTGTTTCTCGGTAAGCCCCCCATCCGCCGCTGGGAATGGACAAGCCCAGAAAGTGTAGCACCGGCCATCGCCCACCTTAGCCCCTGCCTGGGCTTGTGGCCGGGGCGGAGCATTTTCAACTATGCTTACGAAGCCATCTCCCTGAGCGAAGAAGCCTTCGCCTTTCTCCAACAGGTGGACGGGATCCGCACCGTCCAAGAGATCCAGGCTGGCCTAGAGTGCCCCCTGAGCTTTGAGCAACTGCAACGCTTGCTGCGCTGGCAAGTGCTGCTGCTGGAGCCTCAAAACTCAGTCTCCTGAGAGTTTCTCGACCCCTTTCCCTTGCCTCAGCGGGACGAACCTTGGCATTTGCCCTCTTGTTCTTCTATGGCTTATCCTAGAAAGCTGTGACCTTTAGCTCTGGCCCCGCATATTCTGGGGTTGTCATCATGCCCAAAATCAAAACCCGCAAGGCAGCAGCCAAGCGCTTCCGCCTGACCGGCAGCGGCAAGTTTATGCGTCGCAGGGCCGGGCACAACCACTTGCTGGAGCACAAAACCAGCAAGCGCAAACGCAAATTGGCCGGTGTGGCCCTGGTGGACAAGCGGGATGTGGTCAATGTGCGCCTGATGTTGCCCAACACCCACTAGCCGGGATCCCGCTCGCGCCGGCAAGAAGATTTCAGGGGCTGGCATTGGCGACAGCAGTTCCGATCCCGTTAGCAGGACGGAGTGCTTCTACCCTTCAGTTTGAGTTTGTTCAAGTTCCTATTGAGTTACTGCCATGAGAGTCAAACGGGGCAATGTCGCCCGCAAGCGCCGCAAAAAGATCCTCAAGCTGGCCAAAGGCTTTCGGGGAGCTGGTTCAAAGCTGTTCCGCACCGCCAACCAGCAGGTGATGAAGGCTTTGCGCAGCGCCTACCGGGATCGCCGCCGCAAGAAGCGGGACTTTCGTCGCCTATGGATTACCCGCATCAACGCGGCCACCCGTGCCCAGGGCCTGCGTTACCACGAGTTCATCGATGGTCTCAAAAAAGCCAATATCCAGCTCAACCGCAAAATGTTGGCCCGCTTGGCTTTCCTGGATCCAGAGGCCTTTACCCAGGTGGTGGAGGCAGCGCGCCAGTCTCGCGCCTCCTGAGGAGGTTCCGACGGCTATCCAGAAGTCCTTCCTGGCAGCCACTCTGGCCCTCGCCTGCCTGGGGAGAGGGATCCCTACTGTGGCTCGTCCTTGGTCGGAGATTGTGGATTCTGGGCGGCTGCGCGTTGCCGTAAAAGACAACTTGAGGCCGCTGGGGTTTCGCACTCCCCAAGGGGATCTGCAGGGGTTTGAGATCGAGCTGGCTTGTGAGCTGGGATCCCGGCTGTTGGGCTCGGCAGAGGCTGTGGAGTTGGTGCCGGTCTCGAATGTAGAGCGGCTGCAGGTGCTGGCTGACGGCCAGGTGGATTTGGCCATTGCTCAGATCGGCATTACCCCGGATCGGGCGCGCCAGGTGGAGTTCACTTCTGCTTACTATCAGGATGGCCCCAGCTTGGTTGTGGCTCGTTCCCACAACTGGGAAAGCTGGTCGGACTTGCGGGGCGGTCGCGTTGCAGTCTTGCGCGGTTCCAGCGCCATTCCCCTGCTGAATCGATACCTGCCAGGGGTGGAGTTGGTGCCTGTCGATTCCTACCGAGAAGGGGCGGAACTGCTCCTGAAAGGGGCGGTGCAGGGGTGGGCAGCAGATCGCTCGGTGCTGGCAGGGTGGCTAGCAGAGCATCCCCGTCGCGAAAGCGCTGCGGAGCCACAGTTTCAATTTCTGGGATCCCCCTTGGCAACGGTGGGGCTGGGCATTGCCATGCCCAAGGGGCTGCAGCACGCCGAATTGCGGCTGCGGGTGCGCCGAGAACTGGAGAATTTGCGGGCTGAGGGCTGGCTGACAGAGCGGGCCAGAGCCTGGGGGTTGCCCTAAAGTTGAGGATACTTCCTACTCTTTGTCTCTGATACATTTACGCTGAACACTGCTGAACATCACTGTTCAACTATGCAGCGATAGCATTCTGTTTGTTTCCATTCGCGTTAGCGGGACGGAGTCCAAACAGAATGGCGGTATCCCGCAAAGCTTTGAGTAGAATACCCAAAGCGCAGTTTCCGTGTCGTCTTACTACCAATTTTCTGCTTTGCTTTGGCTACCATGTTGGCAGACTCGAAAGTAAACAGAAAGATCAACTGGTAGTAATCCGTACTGAACATACTATACATTATTTTCAGTATAGTTGAGCTTATTATTGACTAGAGTCATGCTCTTGGGAAGATTTCTCTCTTGAGCAGAAAGGCGGGCTCAGTGCAGAAAGTGACGTATGCCGGTGCAAACCATGGCAATACCGGCAGCGTTGGCAGCAGCAATGGAATCGGCATCGCGGATGCTCCCCCCCGGCTGGATGATGGCGCGGATCCCTGCTTGGGCAGCCATCTCCACGCTGTCG
The DNA here is from genome assembly GCF_054058315.1 of Thermostichus sp. MS-CIW-40. NCBI lineage: Bacteria > Bacillati > Cyanobacteriota > Cyanophyceae > Thermostichales > Thermostichaceae > Thermostichus > Thermostichus sp. MS-CIW-40. Next base: position 26,384 of record NZ_JBSSAC010000023.1, on the reverse strand, counting down.
GCAAAGGGGAAGAAGCCATCGCTGGCCAAAACAGCTCCTGCTGCTTGGGATCCCGCCTGCTGGAGAGCGATCTCCGCTGCTCCCACCCGATTCATTTGTCCGGCTCCGACGCCGAGCGTCTGCCTCTGCTTGGCGACGACAATGGCGTTGGATTTCACATGTTTGCAGACTATCCAGGCAAATTCCAGATCCGCCCACTCCTCCGGTGTGGGCTGGCGCTGGGTGACCACTTGCCAAGAAGGGGGGCTGTCGGTTTGCGTCGGTTCCTGGTCGCGACAGGGTTGCAGAGCAACAGGTGAATCGGCGTCTTGCACCAGAAAGCCCCCGGCCAGGGTGCGGATTGTTTGGGCAGGCCCCACACACAAGTCCGGCAAGATCAAGACCCGCAAGTTCTTTTTGACTGACAGTAGCTCAGCCGCTTCTGGAGTGCAATCGGGAGCCACCACACACTCCAAAAAAGGCTCCACCAGCCGTCGGGCGGTCTCTGCGTCCAAGGGTTGGTTGAGGGCGACGATGCCCCCAAAGGCCGAAACTGGATCAGCAGCCAGGGCAGCCTCGAGGGCGGCAGCCGGCGATGGGCGAATGGCCACCCCGCAGGGGTTGTTGTGCTTAACCACCACCGCCACCGCTTGTTCAGGTTGCAAGAACTCCCTCCGAGCAGAGCCAGAAGACACAGAGCCCTTCCCGTCAGTGGGCCGCGTCGCATCAGCATTGCGGAGTAACAAGGTTAACTCTGCCGCCAGGGCGCGGGCCGCCTCCAGATCCAGCAGGTTGTTGTAGCTCAGCTCTTTCCCTTGCAACTGTTTGGCTTTATGCCAGCCGGGGGCAGACGGATCCGTCACATACCAAGTGGCAGCTTGGTGGGGATTTTCCCCATAGCGCAAGGTTCGCCAAGGGATCCCTTGCAGTTGAAACCCACCTGGTTGCGTCAGCGTTGCGGAGGAAGGAGAGGAGTGAGAAGGGAGAAGTGAGAAGGGAGAAGTGAGAAGCGAGGCTCTCTCCTCTTTTCTCTTTTCTCTCTTCTCTCCTGAGGGGGGATCCGGACACAACCCTGGCCGGGCCAGGTAGGTGACGATGGCGCGGTCGTAGGCCAGTACCTGCTCAAAGGCCCGACGAGCACACTGGAAGCGAAACGCCAGCCGCTCTGTTTCCCCATAGGCCCCGGAGAGCAGTTGCAAATACTGGGGGTACTGGCTGGGATCCGTCAGCACCGTAACGTAGGGATAATTTTTGGCTGCCGCCCGCGCCAAAGTGGGCCCGCCGATATCGATCTGCTCAAAAGCTTCCTCCAGAGACACTCCTGCCTGGGCCACTGTCTGTTCAAAAGGGTAGAAGTTGACCACCACCAGTTGGATGGGAGGGATCCCCAGCGCCTCTAGGTCTGCCCGGTCTTCGCTGCATTCCAGGCGGGCCAAAATGCCGCCGTGGATGCGGGGGTGCAGCGTCTTCACCCTTCCCCCCAAGATTTCCGGCGCGCCAGTGTGGGCAGAGACAGGGGTGACCGGGATCCCAGCTTCTGAGAGCGCCTTGGCGGTTCCTCCACTGCTGAGCAGTTGAAAGCCATGATCCTGGACAAGGGCTTGGGCCAGCGGGATCAGTCCGGTTTTGTCGGACACGCTCAACAAAGCCAACGGTACAGAATCCTGGTCGCGACAGGGTTGCGGAGCAACAAGGGACATCGGACGGCGTTACCCAATAGAGATTCAGAGGAAAAAGCTGGCCAGCGCTCTCACAGCATACCTTGAAAGCTGGATCCTCTTGTCCAGCCACCTGGTTCATATCGTTCGCATCAGCGGTGCGGAGCACAATGGTGTTCAAAAGTGAACAGAGCCCGTTCGCGCTGCTCGGACGGAGTCCTCTCAGGAATAGTCTGCTTCGCCTCTAACCTGATCCTGCCGAGCCTGTTCCCGTTCCCGGTTAAGGCGGGCCACCTGGGCCTCCAGATCTTGAATACGGTGCAGCAACTGCTCGATTGCACGCCCCACCGGGTCAGGCATGAGATGGTGATCCAGGTCAATGCCATGGGCGGGGATGCGGCGCTGATGGGGCGGGATGACCGCACGGCCTGGGATCCCAACCACCGTCATGCCGGGAGCTACATCCTGAATCACGACCGCGTTGGCTCCGATACGAGCTTTTTCCCCAATGCGAACCGGCCCCAGAATCTTTGCCCCCGTGCCGACAATCACCCCATTTTCCAGGGTGGGATGACGTTTGCCCTTGTTCCAAGAGGTACCCCCCAAGGTGACCCCGTGGTAGAGGGTAACATCATCGCCAATTTCTGCCGTCTCACCGATCACCACCCCACAGCCGTGGTCAATGAAAAAGCGCCGCCCAATCTTGGCTGCCGGGTGGATTTCAATCAATGTGAAAGAACGAGCCAAGAAGCTGAGCAGCCGCGCTAGGAAAAACCAGCGCCGTTTCCACAGCCAGTGGGCGATGCGGTGCAAAAACAGAGCATGCACACCGGGATAAGTGAAGATGACCTCCCAGCGATTGCGTGCTGCCGGATCCCGATCGAAGACACAATCAACATCCTCCCAAAATTGCTGCCAGAACCCCAGTTTTGGCTCCGGCTTGCCAGCAGGGAGAGAATTGCCCTCCCCCGTTTTGGGGCTTTCCACCGCCGACTGCTCGGCCTCCGTCAGCATGAATGGTCTCCGTTTAGGAACCTCCACTCCCCTTTTAGCACTTTTTGCCGGCAGCAAGGAGAGATCTCCAATCGCGCCAAGGGAGCTCCTCGCGCAACTCTCCACTGGGTCGAGCTCAAGCAAATTGCCTTCTGCCCTAGCCTTTACTCAACTGCTGAGCCACCAGTTCTCCAATGGCTTGCGCGGCTCCCGGCTTGCCCCCCAGCCGCTGCAACTCTGCCTGCATTTGCTGACGGCGCTGGGGATCTTCCAACAGAACTCGCATTTGCTCGGCCACGGCCACCGGGCGCAAATGGCCCCGCAACTCTGGCACCACCTCTCGCCCCGCCCAGATGTTCGGCCAAGCCAAGTGGCCCAGCCAACGCAGAGCAATCCTATTGAAGACGCGGGCCAGCCAAGTGCCCAAGCCCGGAAGGTGGGTCAACAGGCCGAGGATCCCATCCCAGGCGCGCATTGCCTCCAGCTTGTTGGTAGGGATCACCACAACCATCGGCACCCCCAAATAGGCCAGCTCGGCGGTGTTGGCGCCAATGGTGGTCAGACAGAGATCACAGTTGGCCAGCACAGAATAGGCAGGGAAGCTTGTCCACAATTGCACCGTGCTGCCAAAGGGGGTAACAAACTGGGATCCCAGATTGGTCTGCTCCAGAATGGCTGAGGTGCCATAGATCAAAGCCATATCGGGATTGAGCTTGGGATGGGCATAGGCTGCCAACGACTGGGGGGTTTGTCCTGGGGCCACCGGGATCACAAAGCGGACATTCGGCAGCATCTGTCGCAGCTCATCGGCCACAGCCAACACCAATGGCACCCCCAAGGAGAGCTTGGCTGGCTTGGAGCCTGGGAGCAGCCCCACCTGATAGTGGGTGCGGTTCTCATCGCTCAGACGCTGCCAGCCGCGCGGTAGCAATTCTTCAAAGGCCTCCGGCCCGCTTACGCGATCGGTGAAGCGGTTCCCCACTCTCTCTGGCGCAGTTCTTACAGGCTCCCCCTCGCCGATGGAGCTGGGAGATGCATCTTGGAGCAGGCCAAAGGCTTGGGTTGGGGAAGAAAAGCCTGCCGTGGGTTTGGAGGCAGCGGCAGGAGATCTGCTGCCAAGCCAGCCGGAAAGGGGCACCCCCGGCAAATAGACAGCGCTGGCTACGCCATCCGCCATCAAATCCCCGACAACGTGCATTTTGTGGGCCCAAGGGTGGCCCAGCAGCCGTCCGCCATCGTAGCGGCGTTTGATTGCCTCGGTTCGCACGGCGAAAGCATGTACCCAAGGCCGCCAACGGGGTTGATGCTCAGCATAGACCACCAGCCGATAGCGCAAGCGGCGAGCAATCCAGACGGCAAAAAACTGATCTCCCCCCAGGAACAGCACCACCCCTTGCTTGGCCCAATCCCAGGCTTCTTCGGTTTGGCCGGTAAGCAAAAAAGCCAGAAAAAAATCGGGATCCTGCACCCGATCCACATCGATGAACGCTTGGGCTATCTTCATCTCCTGCCCGGAAGCATGGGGGCAGGGGGAAAGTACCAGAGAAAGGCGTGCCTGAGGCAGTTGCTGGCGCAATTCCATCACCACCGGACGCACCCAGGTGGTCAGCTCTCCAGGGCCGTTTGAGAGAATAAGAATGTCATAGGGAGGCTCACCGCTGCTCAGTGGGGCCATCGGAGGCTGGGATCCTGCAATTAATCGTCTCATTCTACCGTTTGCCCATGGCCCTGGGCCGATTCCTGCCAGTCCGGAGATTTGTCGGGATCCCTTCCCAAACAGGCAGCCCCAGCGTCGGCTGAGGGGCAAGGCGTTCTTCAGAGAGGCATCTGGCCATGCGAGAGGCCAGGGGATCCCTCAGGCCAGCAGGGACCCGCCGATCATCCCCGCCAGCAGAATAAACCCTTGCACCACATTTTGGCCGAAGATGGCCAGGTACAAGGTGGGAGAGGCATTCCTTTGGTGGAGCTGCCAGGTTTGCCGGCCCCAGAGGACAGTGACGATGGCCAAGCTGACAAAATAAACTCCATGCAACCGTAGGCTGAGGCCTACCCCCAACAGCGCGATGGCAGTGCCCAAAAAAAATAGCCCCACCGCCGTCGGCGTCCGCTGCCCGAAAAAACGGGCGCTGGAATGGATCCCGGCCCGCTCATCGTCCTCCCGATCCGCAAGAGCATAGACGGTATCAAATCCCAGTGTCCACAACACCGTGGCCAGCCACAGCCAGCCCAGCCCCTCTTCCCACAGGGGGGTGTTGGCATCTTGGCCGCTCACCGCCGTCCAACTGATGAGCACGGCAAATCCCCACGCCAGAGCCAGTACCAACTGCGGCACCGGAAACACCCGCTTGGCCCCTGGATAGAGCAGAATTACCGGCACCGCCGCCACACAGAGGGCAAAGCTAACCGGGTTGAGAAACAGCGCCAGCCCTGCCGCACAGGCCAAACTCACCACCGCCATCAGGATCCCGACGCCAACGGTCAACTCCCGGCTGGCCAACGGGCGATGGCGGGTGCGCTCCACCAGCGGATCCAAATCTCGATCCCAAAGATCGTTGATGACACAGCCTGCCCCACTGGCAGCCAGGCTGCCCAAAATGATGATCCCGACCAACGGCCAAGGGGGCGTTCCCCGTCCGGCCAAAAAAGCTCCCCACAGCGCCGGGATCATCAAAATCAATCGCCCTGCCGGCTTATGCCAGCGCAACAGCCGCAGAATGGCTCCGCCAGTGGCCCAGAGTGCAGAAGGGGAAGCAGACATAACCGGTTTCCGGCCAATCGCGACAGCGGGACGGAGTCCTTAAAGCGTGAGTTGCCGTTCGCGGGAGGGGTGCAGAGCACCATGAGGCGTGGGTAGGGGCGGCTCCACATTAGAGATCTTAAATCAATCATCCTGAATTGCAGGTTTTTGGAATCCTTTCGGTTCCATTCGCCGTCTCAAGGCCCTGTGCAAGTCAGTCCGCCCCTGTTCTCTTTATTGGCCTGCCCTGGAAGTTTGATATCCTATCGGGGGGCTGCTGTTGAAGGTGGCGGCACTTGCCCTTCTCACCCTGTGAGGCTGTTATCGCTACGTGACGCTTCCGCGTTCGTGACGGCGGTGCGGAGCACTTGCGTGCAGGCGCAACGGAGTTCTGTATGGAAGCAACCCTCTCCATGACTGGTTCACTTCCTCAAGCCAAGGAAGCTGCTTCCCATCTGGAGACCCTGCTGGTGGTGGATGACGAGGATGCCATTCGGGAAACGGTTGCCCTGGCTTTAGAAGAGCAGGGGTATCAGGTTTTACAAGCCGCTGATGGTCGGCAAGCCCTTGAGATGGTGCATACGGTTGAGCGGCTGGATTTGATGATCTTGGATTTGATGTTGCCCAGCTTGAACGGTTTGGATCTATGCAGGCTGCTGCGCAGGGAGGGCAACACGATTCCCATCTTGATGTTGACGGCCAAAAGTAGCGAAACCGACCGCGTGGTGGGCTTGGAACTGGGGGCCGACGATTATCTGACCAAGCCCTTTGGTATGCGGGAGCTGATCGCCCGCTGTCGTTCGGTGTTGCGCCGGCAACAACTGGCCCAAGCCAGCGATGCCACGGTGCTCCGTTACGGGGATCTGTGTATGTTTACCCAGGAGTGCCGCGTGTTGGTGCGGGGCGTTGAGGTGAGTTTTTCCCCCAAGGAATTTCGCCTGTTGGAGCTGTTTATGTCCAATCCCCGCCGCGTTTGGACGCGGGAACAGCTTCTGGAGCGCATCTGGGGATCCGACTTCATGGGCGACAGCAAGACCGTCGATGTACATATCCGCTGGCTGCGGGAAAAATTGGAGCTGGATCCCAGTAACCCAGAGTATTTGGTGACGGTGCGCGGCTTCGGCTATCGCTTCGGCTAGTCTTTTTGCTGGCCACACCACCGGCGGGCAAAAGAGAGCGCCTCGGCACGAGTTTGAATCTGCCCCCAAGCCTGCGCCTCCTGGAGGTCTTGCAGCAACTGGCCTACCCAGGGGCCGGGTTTGGCCCCCAAGCTGTGCAGCAGATCGCGGCCATCCAGCAGGGGCACCAGATGGGCCAGGGGATCCTGGGGGTCTTCGTAGCGTTTGAGCCAAGACTCCAGCTTTTGAGGGTCGCCGCCCGTAGCCACCGCCAACAGCGCCAGGCCACCGAACAGGGATCCCGCCTGTTGATAAAGCCGCCACTGTTGCGCAGGGGTGGGGGAGTCCGTCAGGAGAAGCTGAAGCTGAGGCAGAAGATGGTGTAGCTTTTGGATGGCCCGCATTTCTGCCCGGCTGAAGCGCAGCCGCTCCAGCTCGGTTTCCACCCCTTCTGCCGTTTGTGTCAGTGGGACGGAGGCCTTGGTTCCTGCCGGATCCCACAACAAGGCCGCCAGCACCACTGCCAACAGCCTGCCGCGCCCTTCGCGTGAGGATGTCAAGGGCTGGGCCAGCTCTGTCAGCGTGCGGGGATACAGCAGTCGCCAGCGTTCGGCCCACTCCCACACCGCCTGAGCTTGAGGGAAGCCCGGACTTTCCGGTTTCAGATGGGGCAGCCAAGCCTGCAGCAACCCCGCCGCCACCGCCCCCTGTAGGTGAGCCAGCCCGGGGATCCCTGCCTCCAAGAGGGCCACTACCTCTGCCCGCACTCGTTCTGCCGCCACGTTGGCCAAAAGGGGGGCCCGCTCCCGGATTGCCTCTTGCGTAGCCGGATCCAGCACAAACCCCAGCTGAGCCGCCTGTCGATAACCCCGCAACAGCCGCACCGGATCAGCACTGAGGTTGTCGGGGTGGATCATGCGCATCCGGCTCTGGCGAATATCGGCTTGTCCGCCCGTGGGATCCAGCAGTTGCTCCCTTTGCAGATCCAAGGCCAGGGCATTGCAGGTGAAGTCCCGCTGCCTCAGATCCTCCTCAGGGGTGGATCCCGCCTGCAGCCCCACGTCCACGGTCAACTTTGCCAACACAATGCGGGCAATCTGCCGTTCGGGATCCAACACCACAAAGCCTGCCCCCAGCCGTCGCGCCACTGCCGCTGCCCAGCCCACGGGATCCACAGCGCACATCAGGTCCAAATCCACCGACGCTGAGGACTCCATCCCACCGTCGCGAGCGGGATCCCCAGCAGCACGGCCCTGCAGCCAAGCCAGGTAAGCATCCCGCAGGGATCCCCCTACCCAATAGCTTTCCTGCGGCAGCCACTCTTGGGGGAAAGGCAGCCATTGGTAGAAATAGGTCAGCAGCCACTTCGTCAGCAAGGCTTTCCTCGGGCTTAGGGTCATTCCTAATCAAGACTTCCTGTTCGCGTCAGCGGTGCGGAGCAACGAGAGGAGTGAGAAGTGAGGATTGAGAAGTGAGAGGTGAGAAGTGAGGATACGCTCTCTTTGCTCTCTGCTCTTTTCTCTCTTGAGGGGGGATTGCTTATGGATGTGCAGGCAGCGCCCTCGTCTGGTCGCGTCAGCGTTCATAAAATGCCCGGAGTTTTTCCCTACCGCTCCAGCAGCGAGCTGCCCACAGCAGCAGGGACAAAGGCAGGAGCTGCCAAGCCTGGAGTGAGCAGATGAGGCCGCACCAGCGCCGCCAAGCCAGCAATGAACAGAGGGTCGGTATTTAAGGCGGGCACACGGCGAAAATCGGCAATCCCAGCTCGATGGGCCAGTTCCCGATACTCGATGTCGATCTCCTGCAGGGTCTCGATGTGCTCCGACACAAAGCTAATCGGCACCACCAGCAACTGCTTCACACCTCGGGATCCCAACTCCAGGATGACCCGTTCGGTATAGGGTTGCAGCCACCGCACCGAACCCACCCGGCTTTGATAGGAGAGGGTGTGGTCATTGGGGCGTCCCACCTGCTTCCAGATCAGCCGCACGCAGGCTTCCATTTCCCGTTGGTAGGGATCCCCGGCCTCGGTGACATAGCTTTCGGGAATGCCATGGGCGCTGAACAGCACATGCACCCCTTCGGGCTCGGCAAATCCATCCAACTGTTCCCGAATTGCTCTGGCCATCGCCTGCACGTACTGAGGCTGATCGTACCAGGAGTAGATCTGGCAGCGCTCGATGCATGCCAGCTCCGGATCTTCAGCCCAGAGCCGATCCAGCAGCTTAAAGCTGGATCCCGTCGTGCTGATGGAATACTGCGGGTAGAGCGGCAGCACCACCAAGCGGGTGATCCCATCCGACTTGATCTGCTGCACCACCGACTCGATCAACGGATGCCAGTAGCGCATGGCAACATACACCGGCACGTCATAGCCCTCAGCCACCAGGTGGGCCTGCAGTTCTCGCGCTTGCTCAGCAGTAATGCGCCGCAAGGGGGATCCCCCCCCAATGGCCGCGTAGTTGCGGCGGGATTTTTCGGCCCGCAGCGTGGAGATGGCCCAGGCGAAGGCCCGCTGCAAGAAGGGAAATGGCAGGCGGATCAGCTCAGGATCGGCGAACAGATTGTAAAGAAAGGGCTGCACATCAGCCTGGGTCTCTGGCCCCCCCAAGTTCAGCAGGAGCACGCCGCTTTTGGACATAACAAAGCTCATTCGCGTTGGCGGTGCGGAGCACCATGTTCTTCTTTATCCACTATCCCACAGCGGGAAAGTGACCTTAAGTTTTTTTGCAGTCTTTCTCAGCTTTCCCCTCACCCCAGGAGAAACCACCCGATCGCAATCTCACCCAAACCCACAAGTCCGATCTGGGGACTCCTTCCCGCTGTCGCGAACAAAATCCAAAAGGGGATCCCCGCCCAAAAGGGGATCCCCGGCATCAACACCCCATTGCCGCTAAGGAGCAGAGCGCTGTCAGAACTCTTGACCGCGGTAAACCCGCTGCAGGGCCGGAGTGACGGGGTAGCGATCAATATCGGCCAGGCTCAACTTCAAGCGCAGCGTATTGAGGAGTTTCCAGTAGGGGGGCACAAAAGCCTTTTCAGGGATGGGTTGGACGGCAGGAGAGGGATCCCCAGAGCGGGCAACCGTCTCCATGGGGCAGCCGCGGTAGCGGAGCGGACGGGATCCGAGGTGAGCTGAGCGCAGATCTCGGCTGGGATCCACCGTCAAGCCGCGAAACTGGATTGCCCCCGGACGAGAGGCTTCCCGATAGCGCAGATAGCCTGCCCACACCTGGGCAATCCACTCCGGCAAAGCTTCGGGCCGAATGTGATAGCGCTCCGGCAACAGACGGTCGTTGAGAAAACCAATGAGCCCAGACCAAACTTGCCAGACAAAAGCTCCGACGATGCGAGCAGCGGGAGACGATGAAATCTTCATGGTGGAAGCTGAAAAATGTAGAGAACCTGAAAAACCGGTGATGCAGCCAGAATTTGCCGTTGATTATACCAGCCCAGATGCATCGGAACGCTCACCCTGAACCTTTTGGCCTCGAGTTTTTCTGCTCACTGGAAAGCAGAAGCCGGCTTGCGGCCAAGCGCGTTGAGCCACCCAAATCCATCGACTACAATAAGCCCAAGGCTTGGGTGTTGCTTTCTCTCTCTGAATCTTTAGCTGGTGGGGATCCTGGAAGCGCACCGACAAGCAAACTTCACTTCAATGACCACTGCACCTAATAGGGATCGACGGATTATGACCTGGCGCGGCGACATCACTCCCATCAATCGGCTGTGGGGATCCCTTCCCTACCTTCTGCCTTTGGTATCGGCTCTGCCCTTGGGCTTTTTGCCCTCTGGGCTGTTTCAATCTCTGCCAGGGCTGATCCCCATTTTTGCGCCCCTATTTCGTCTGGTGCCCCTGGCCACGGGCTGGCTGGGAATGGGGGTGTTTTTGGCTCTCCTGTTCCTGGTGATCCGCAACACCCGCGTAGCCCATTTTGTTCGCTTCAACACCATCCAGGCGCTCTTGCTCAACATTGCCTTGTTCTTGGTGCAGGTGCTGATGCAGGCGTTTGGCATACTCTTCGGCAACCTTGGCCTGGCAGCGATGGTCAGCATTTTGGCCACCACGGCTCTCTTGGGGGTGATTGCCATCACCGTCTACGCCTGGGTGCAAAACATTCGCGGCCACTACGCCGAGGTGCCGGTGCTCTCTGATGCCGCCTATGCCTGGATTCGCTACTAGTTGTCAAGTCCCTGCGGGTCTGGTTGCCGATTTGCCGACCTCATCGGAGCCTAAGCCAACTCTTCAGCTCTCAAGGATTGTGGGAGGCCGGGGTGCCATCGGATTCGAGTTCTAGTCGCGCCAGCAGGACAGAGTCCTTTGTTGGGCAAGCCCTCACCCACCTGGACGCCTCTGGCCGAGTACAGATGGTGGAAGTAGGAGATAAGCCCACGGTTGCCCGTTTGGCCACTGCCCAAGGGCAGGTACGCATGTCAGAAACGACTTTGCAGGCTATTCTGGCCGGTCAAGGGCCCAAAGGGAATGTGGTGGAAACAGCCCGGCTGGCCGGGATCATGGCTGCCAAGCGCACCGCCGATCTGATCCCGCTGTGTCATCCTCTCCCCTTGAGCAGCGTCACCGTGGATCTGAATCCGGATCCCCATCTGCCCGGCTTTCTGATCACCGCTACAGTGAAAACCAACGCCCAAACAGGGGTGGAGATGGAGGCTTTGACAGCAGTTTCGGTGGCTGCCCTCACCCTATACGACATGGCCAAGGCCTTGGAGAAGACGATGGTGATCGAACACATCCGGCTGCTGCGCAAGTATGGGGGGAAGTCTGGGCCTTTCGAGGCAGAGGATCGGGATAACGCCGAGAAATGCTGAAAGCTTTGCAACAACCAGAGAGGGGTGTTGGGCTAGGGTTGTTGGTGGGCATTGGGGTGCTGCTCTGGCCCATGCTGCGCCAGGGCTATCCCATGACTCACTCCACTCACTTCAACCTCAGTTGGGCCTTTCAGTATCAACGACAGTTTTTCGGCGGGCAGTTTTACCCCCGCTGGCTGGAGTATTCCAACTTCGGCTACGGCAATCCTACCTTTGCCTTTTACCCCCCTCTGTGCATGGTGGCCCCTCTGCCGTTTCGCCTGCTGGAGCTGGATATGCCCGGATCCCTGGTGGCCAGCATGGGCTTGGCGATGGCAGTCTTTGGCGCAGGGCTGTATGCCCTTCTCCGGCAACTCATCCCCTGGGCTTGGGCTCTGGTTTTGGCTCTGGCGGGTATGGCCGGCCCCTATTGGCTGGTGGATATTTACCAACGGGGGGCAATGGGGGAAGTGTGGGCCATTGCTGTCTCTCCCTGGATTTTCTGGGCCTCAGTCCAGGTGATCTGCCGGCCCCAGTCCCTTTGGCCGATTGTGGCCTTAGCCATTAGCTACGGCCTGTTGGCCCTATCTCACTTGCCCACTTTGCTGGTCTTTACGCTAACTTGGCTGCCTCTGCCTTGGGTGCTGGGCCGCTGGGATCCCCTCTGGCCCAGGGTGGGGCGCTGCTACTTGGGGTTTGGGCTGGGGCTGGGGTGGACGGCGTTTTATCTGCTGCCAGCCTTTTGGGATCAGCGCCTCATCCAGGTGGAGTTGGTGAATTTTGTCGAAGAGTACATGCCCCAACATCGTTTGATGGTGAGTGGGCTGACCCGGCTCCAGCCGCAACTGACGCAGCACTGGTTTGAAAGCGGCCTGGTAGGGTACTGGCTCTGGATGGTAGCCGTTGTCTTGGGTGTTGGAATCCTGATTCTCCCAACTTGGCTGGCCCGCAGGACAAGGGGGATGACCCCGATCCATTCCGTTCGCGCTAACGAGACGGAGTCCCATGGTGCCTTAGAATCCTCTGCTCCCCTGGCCAAAGCCATCCTGCTCTACAGCTTGGGGGCCAGCTTGGTGGCCTTGCTGATGATGACGGATCTGCTGGGTTGGCTCTACGAGTGGATTTTGCCCCTGCGGCGCATTCAGTTTTCTTGGCGCTGGATGGCGGTGACGGCGGTAACCGTGCCCTGGCTGTTGGGATCCCTGGCCGCCTGGGGGTGGGGGCAAAAGGGCTTGAGGATCCTCTTGATTGTGGGGATAGGTCTGGCCATGGGGATACAAAGCTGGCAGGGCTGGCAGGTCTTGTCCAGAGCCTGGTTTGACCCGCAAACCATCCAAACTTTTCAAGAGCTGTCTGCAGCCAAGCCATTTCCCAATGAGCCCCAGCAGCGACCGGGCATCGCTTTTCTTCACTGGCACTGGATCTTTCCCGATGGGCTGGCGCTGGTGGATGTGCCGGAGTACCGACCTCGCCAAGCAACCCTGCCCATGCCGCCCCCAGAGGTGGATCCGCTGCTGCGGTGGCAGGGGGACGTAGTGGATTTTGGACAAGAGCAAGGCAATCTGGAGCCACTGTTGGAAGTGGAACGGTGGAGCTATGGCTACCGTCGTTTTCGGGCCGTTAACCCCACCGATCAGGATCAATGGGTAGTCCTGCGCACTTTTTACTACCCTGCTTGGCGGGTACAGGTGGATGGTCGCCTCACGTCTGCTGAGCACAGCGGAGTGGGGCTGTTGCAGGTGCGGATCCCGCCGGGGGATCATCGCGTGCAGGTGCGCTATCTGGGTACTGCAGCCGAGTGGATGGGGTGGATCTTGACCGGCCTGACGGGGGTGCTGCTGGTGAAGCTGCGGCGGCTGCTTCGTTTGTTGAATTTGAACGGAGCGCAGAGACAAGACACTCCAGAGGAGGCAACAGCATGCTGAGTCGCGTGGCCGATTCCATCTACTGGCTCAACCGCTACGTGGAGCGCGCCGAGAACATCGCCCGCTTCATCGATGTCAATCTCAACCTCATCCTAGACTTGCCCAGCGGTCCCGCCCAGCAGTGGGATCCCATCGTCTACACCACCGGGGATCAGGAGCTGTTTTACCAACGCTATGGCCAGGCAACCCAAGAAACAGTCATCCAGTTCCTGGCTTTTGATAGGGATTACCCCAACTCCATCCTTTCCTGTTTGCGGCTGGCGCGGGAAAATGCCCGCTCTGTGCGGGAGGTCATTTCTTCAGAAATGTGGGAGCGGGTCAACCGCTTTTATTTGATGGTCAAAGAAGCAGCTCAGCAAGGCCCCCACCTGAGTCAGCTCCATGATTTTTTCACGGAAGTGAAGCTGGCCAGTCACCTATTCGCCGGGGTGATGGATGCCACCATGACCCATGGGGAAGGTTGGCATTTTGGCCAGATTGGCCGTCTTTTGGAGCGGGCAGACAAAACGGCGCGCATTTTGGACGTTAAGTATTTTATTTTGCTGCCCTCTCTGCAGTATGTGGGCACGGCTTTGGATGAGTTGCAGTGGATTGCTTTGCTGAAGTCGGCCAGTGCTTATGAAATGTACCGGAAATACAGCCGCCAGCACCGCATCAATCCCAGAGAGGTGGCCTCCTTCCTGATTTTGGATCGGCAATTTCCCCGCTCTATTCAGTTTTGTCTTATTCATGCGGATCGATCCCTGCACCAGATCACCGGCACCCCAGCCGATACCTGGCGGGATCCCAGCGAGCGAGCTTTGGGCCGCCTGCGTTCTGAGCTGGACTACCTAACCATCGACGACATTATGGAGCAGGGCTTACATGAGTTTCTCGACAAATTGCAGCTACAAATGAACCATGTTGGCGATTGCATCTACGAAACTTTCTTTGCCATTCGCCCCTTGCAACCGTCTGAATCCTCTCTACTCTCTCAACGTCAAGCCCAACTGACATGAACGGCCTCGACTCTAAATGCAACGAGAAAAACAGGACACCTGGCCAATTGGGCTGGATCGGCAGCCGACGGGAGTAGATGAGGCAGCCTTTATTGCCGCCAATGCCACACTGATCGGCGATGTCCATCTTTCGGAAGCGGTGAGCATTTGGTACGGGGCTATCCTGCGGGGGGATCTCTCGCCCATTGTGATTGGCCGCCGCAGCAATATCCAAGATGGAGCCATTCTGCACGGGGATCCCGGACAGCCGACCCTGATTGGCGAGGAAGTGACCATAGGCCATCGAGCGGTCATCCACAGTGCCCACATCGAGGGGGGATGTCTGATCGGGATTGGGACCGTTCTCTTGAGCGGGGTCACCATCGGGGCGGGCAGCATGGTGGGAGCTGGAGCGGTGGTCACCCGGTCTGTGCCACCTCGCTCTTTGGCGGCGGGGATCCCGGCTAAGGTTATCCGCACCCTCACCGAGGAAGAGGTCAAGCAACTGCGCCTTCACGCCCAGCACTACGTGGATTTGGCGCTTCAGCATGCCAGCCGCTTTGGCCGGTGGAGCAGAGGTTCGGGCGAGCGACTTTGAGCCTATTTTGCCAGCCGTCTCTCAACAGCCGGGATCCACACAGAGCACCCAGGTATCTTTGCTGCCGCCCCCCTGGGAGGAGTTCACCACCAGAGATCCCTTCTTGAGGGCGACGCGGGTCAGCCCCCCTGGGTGAACGTAGATCTCTTTGCCGTAGAGGATATAGGGCCGCAAGTCCACATGACAGGGTTCTAGACGGGGGCCTTCTCCCCGATCCACCAAGGTGGGCACGCGAGAAAGGCACAGGGTGGGTTGGGCGATGTAGTTGCGCGGCTGGGCGCGGATTTTCTCGGCAAAAGCAGCCCGCTCTGCCGGTGTAGCCTGGGATCCCATCAGCATGCCATAGCCGCCTGACTCGTTGGCTGCCTTCACCACCAGCTTGTCCAGGTTTTCCAGTACGTACGCCTGATCCTTAGGATCCCAGCAGAGGTAGGTGGGCACGTTGGGCAAAATGGCTTCCTCTCCCAGGTAGTAGCGGATCATCTGCGGCACATAGGCGTAGATCACCTTGTCGTCCGCCACCCCCGTTCCCAAAGCGTTGGCGATCGCCAGCCGCCCCGACCGGTAGACCTCAAACAGGCCGGGTACCCCCAAGAGGGAATCAGGGCGAAAAGCAAGGGGATCGATGAAGTCATCGTCGATGCGGCGGTAGATCACATCCACCCGCTGCAGCCCTTTGGTGGTGCGCATTTGCAAATAGCCATCGGCCACCACCAGATCCCGCCCTTCCACCAGCTCCACCCCCATCTGCTGGGCGAGGAAAGAATGCTCGAAGTAGGCGGAGTTGTAGATGCCGGGGGTGAGCACCACCACCGTTGGGTTGGCTAGGTGCGGCACCAGGTTAAGCAGAGTATCCAACAAATGGCTAGGGTAGTCGTCCACCGGGCGGATCCCCATGGTGTTGAACAGGGAGGGAAAGGTGCTTTTCATCACCCGCCGATTTTCCAGCACGTAGGAGATTCCCGACGGACAGCGCAGGTTGTCTTCCAGCACGTACCAAGTTCCGTCCCGATCCCGCACCAAGTCGGTGCCGGTGACGTGGCACCAAATTCTCCCCGGTGGGTTGAGCCCCACACAGGGCCGCAGAAATCCCTTGGCCGTCTCGATCAGCTCGGCAGGGATCACCCCATCCTTAAGGATCTTCTGGTCGTGATAGACATCGTCGATGAACAGGTTGAGGGCGTGGATGCGCTGCTTGAGACCCTTCTCCAGCCGCTGCCACTCGGAAGCCGAGACGATGCGGGGAATGATGTCAAAGGGGAAAATTCGCTCCGTGCCCTGGCTATCGCCATAGACGTTGAAGGTCACCCCCATTTGAAAGAGGGCCGCCTGCGCCGCCGCTTGCCGCTGCTGCAGTTCCCCTTCTTCCAGAGAATGAATGCGCTCAATCAGCGGGATCGCCTCAGGACGGGGCTGGTTACGCCCCAAAAACAGCTCGTCGTAAAACCCCTCGCCCGGGTCGTAGGCATCAAAACGCACGTCTGGGATCCCTGGAACGCTATCATCTTCTTCTACTGTTGGCGGCTCTGGATCTGCATAGTGTGCTTTCAGCTACTTTTAGCCTGGTAAAAAGAAAGGACTCCGTCCCGCGAACAGTGGGTTGGCCAAACAAGGGGGGAGCTCTAGGGATCCGCCACCTCAAAGGCCCATAGCCCCCGCTCGGCAGGGATCCGATGCAACTGCCCCTTGGGAAAGCGCCGTTGCAGCTCTGCCCCCTGCTGATCCCATACCCACTCGTTCATGAACAGGGTAAACGGTGGCTCCAGCGCCTGGATGGGCAACATCTCAGGGGAAAACACCGCTACCTTTTGTTCCCGTCCGGCAAAAAATTGGATCCAGCTTTGCCAATAGTGGGGTTCCCCCCAGCTGAAATAGGGGTAGGCAGTGCTAGCCGCCAGATAGAAGCGGTAGTCGGGATCCATTTGGCGAGCTGCCACATAGCGCCCGGTGGCCCCCACATCGTTGCCCTGCGTCCAGCCTTTGTGGACAAAATCCCCAAAAATGGCCAAGTTCCATCCCCCGATCAACAGGATCGCGCCCCCCATCGCCACCGCCGGCAACCAACCTCTTGCCCGGGATCCCCCTCGCTCCAGAAGACTGCTCAGTGCACGCAGGAGCACCTGGATCCCTTCCAGGGCTAGGTAGGCCACGAAGGGCAGAATGACCAGCAGGCGGGTGTAGTTGGGGGCTTTGGTGATGGCAAAGCTAAAGAGCAGGTAGAGAAATAGAAAACTGCCTATACAAAGCCAGTCGTGGGGCTGGCTGCGCTTCTTGAACAGGCGGTAGAGACCGGATCCCAGCCCCAGCCAGATCAAAACCCCCGTCAAGGGATCCACAAAAGCGTGGCCATAGTTGGGATAGATGTAGCCGCGGTCGTGCTGGCTGCGGTCGTTGAACATACTCAGGCCGTTGAAGATGTTGCGCCAGACCGCCTCCTCCGGGGTAGCCGCATTCACCCACATCTGCTGCAGGGCCCGCCCCTCCGGGAAAAAGAGAAATTGTTGGCGAGAGTACTCGGCGCTCACCGCAGGTGCTGTGACCGTGGCCACCAGAATGGGCCCAGCCACCAGAAAAAAGCCCAGCGCCGCGGGCACCGTCAGCTTAGCCAGGACCCAGAGGGGATTAGCTTGCTTGTTTTCTCCTCGGAGATCCTCCCGGCCCAGGAGCAGGTACAGAACTCCAAACAGCAACCCCAGCAGGATCACCACCCGCCCCGGCAAATAGCCGTAGAGGGAGAAAGCCGCCGCTCCTCCCCCCAGATAGAGCAACAGGGGATTTTTTTCCCGCACGCCCTTGAGGAGCAAGGCCAAGGCTGCACACTCTACCAAGACAATGAGGTTTTCCCGCATGGCCATGCGGCTGATGCCCAGCAAGGCGTGGTTGGATCCCAAGAGGGCCGCCCCCGCCAAAGCCAGCCGGGATCCCCAAAATGCCCGAAAAAACCCGTAGGCCACCAGAATGGTGACGACCCCGAAGGCGGCATGTACCGTGCGCACATTGAGCAGCGTGACTCCCCCCATCAGCCGCGTCAGGCCGCCGAAGAGGCTGAACATGAAGCGGGGGAAATAGAAATACTCCGGCATCAGCCCAAAGATATCGGGATAGCGCACCCCTGAGGCGCGACGGGCCATGGAGGTGATCACAATCTCGTCAGTATTGATCTGAAAAGGGATGTTGGGCAGGTCGTAGAGGTAGATCGGGGCAAAGACCAACACCAACAGCCCCAGGTGCAACAGCTCCTGTTGCCAGCGCAGCCGCGTCGGATCCCAAGGGGGTTGAGCCGGGGAAAACTGCGCCCAGTACAGCCCCACCAGCAGGATGCTCACCAGCCAGAGGCCAATCTGCAGCACGTGGTAGCCAAACACCCCGTACCAGAGGATCAGGGCTACCCCCAAGCCCAAGCCGGATCCCAGCAGGGGCAGATGCCGGGAGGTCATCACCCTATCCCAAACCGCCATAGAACCGATACGACTGGAATCAGGAACGAATCGATCCCTCTCAGCCTACCAGGCGCAAGATGCTCGACAAAACCAGAACTCAGTCGGCGCCCTCCCCCCTACTCTTTCTCCCAAGGGGCGAGGGGAGATCAGAAAAGGTTGGAATCAAAACTTTGCCCCACCTGTTCTAGGGATCGCCAACAGGGATTCACAAAATCAATAACCCCGCATCGGCTCCGCCTCTGGCTCCAATTCCGGATCTATGAAGTTGGACGGATCGTAGAGGAAGCGGTTAACCTCGTCCTCAATGCGATAGATCTCGAAGGGCTCCAATTGTTTGCCAGTTCGCAAGGCCAGCAGGTAGCCATCCACCAGCAGACGTAGCTCATCGGTGCGCCGGTAGCCCCGCTGCCAGGTATCCACCAGAGCATCGGTCAAAGCCTGATAGTGCCGGATCAACTTTGGGTCTTGCAACATGGTGTTCCCTTGCCCTGCCTGTTTCTATCCTAACGTTTGGTGTCTCTTTGTAAGCGGGGATTGCGAACGGGACCCCGAAGCTTGGTCTCTTCTTGGCTTCAAGCCATGGGCAGGTGCAGCCGCGAAGACGTCTCGCCGCCGCTGTGGAGAGTGATGGTGAGAATGCGGGCCTCAATCAGCCGCTCTTCCCGCATTCCCGTGCCTGTGTTGACAGGATAGGCCGGAAAACAAGCCGCGCTAAGGCTGAGGCGCAGAGCATGACCGCAAGGAATGCGAATACAGGTGGGCTGACAGGGAATCAGAATGGGGGTACCAGGCTGGGGATCCCGTAGGCGACAATAGCCTTGGGAAAAGTTATACACCTGCCCATCGGGCCTTACCACCGAGAGCACAGCGCAAAGATCGAAACTGGGGCTGTCGGCCTCCGCGTACACCTCCACAGCAATGTCCCCGACCAGAACCAGCTCGGCTTGCAGCGGCGGAGTGGTATAGGTCAGGACATCGGTGCGGCAGTCGAGGGCGGAGCGCTCTTGCGGCCCGGCAGGCTGAACTAGGTGGCCCCCCAAGGCCGGCACCGGTCGCCAGGGATCGTGAACAAACGTATCCGACTGTTGTGCAGGCGAGGG
The DNA here is from genome assembly GCF_054058315.1 of Thermostichus sp. MS-CIW-40. NCBI lineage: Bacteria > Bacillati > Cyanobacteriota > Cyanophyceae > Thermostichales > Thermostichaceae > Thermostichus > Thermostichus sp. MS-CIW-40. The sequence continues at coordinate 7,053 of NZ_JBSSAC010000023.1, read as the reverse complement.
TTCAGGGCGAAGGGATCCCTCTGCTTCTGAAAGGGCAGCCAAGCCGGTGCTGTGTAGGTAAAAAGCTTTTGGCTCAGGGGTAGGCCAAGCATCAAAGCCGCGCCAGCGGTTGGATCCCATCTCGAACAGGCGTACCGGCGGCTCCTGGAGGATCCCTGTATCTTTGCCTTTGAGGAACTGGTCAAACCAGCGCACCTGCAGGCGATCGATGGGGCTGACAGCCTCTGGGCCAAAGTCCAACGCCCCCACTTTGCGCCCCCAAGGGAGATGGATCCAAGGGCCGATGATCAGGTATTGAGGGTTCTGGCTGCGGGCGCTCATTTCCTTGTAGAGGCGCAGGCTACCACTCAGGTAGCTGTCAAACCAGCCGGCAATGTGTAGCATCGGCAGATCCACCACCTCTAGACGGGGAGAGAGCTTGCGCCAGTATTCATCCGGCTCGCTGTGCTCCAGCCAGTCGAAGTAATAGGATTGGGGGGCATACTGCTGCAACACCCCCGGCTTGAGGGGGATAGGGTCGTAGAGGGGGAGATTGCGGGCAGCTTTCAAAAGCGCTTGGTAGGCATTGGCATCCCCCCTGAGACGCGCCCCTTCGGTCTCCAGTTGCAAGGCCCAACTGAGGTTGTTCTGAAAGGCAAAGGCTCCCCCTGGGTAAGCGGCATCGGCATAGAGATCGTAAGGCAGCATCGCCGGGCAGATGGCCTTCAAGGCGCTGGGACGGGTAGAAGCCGCATACAGCTGGGTCATGCCCTGATAAGAGAAGCCGTACATGCCCACTACGCCGTTGCTCCCCGGCAAGGCAGCCGCCCAATTGACGGCGTCAAACCCGTCTTCCACCTCATGGCGGAAAGGGTAGAAGGATCCTTTGGAAGTTCCCCGTCCGCGCACATCCTGGATGACCACAATGTACCCCTGGGCCGCATACCACCTGGGATGGGCATACACCACCGTCGAGGCAATGGCCCGCCCATAGGGCTGCCGCATCAGCAAAACCGGGTAGCTCCCCTCCCCTTGCGGGCGATAGACATCCGCGTCCAGTTGGATCCCGTCGCGGGTGAACATGGAAACAGTTTCGCGGGGGCGAACGGGCAACATGGCCTGGGTTGGGCTAGCGGATCTTGCCAAAGGGATACCAACCAAGGACAACCTAAGGGATCCCTGGGTGGATTCTTCCTAAGATAAAACAGAAGCCCTTATGAGAGGGAGAAGCTCCCACCAGAGTTTGAGCCCCTTCCCTGGTATTGCCCTTGATCTCCGGCCTGCTGGCGCAAACGCAGCCCCCTCCAGACCCCTCTTTTATGGCTTTTATGGATTTATGGAAACAGAGACCCTGGGAAAAGATTTGTCGGAGCATGCCTCTAACCCCCAAAACCCTGAACTTTGCTGAATTTACTGAGCTTTAGGCGGTTTGGCAAAAGTCATTGAGAGGGATATAGTAGACCAAGTTTCCCCCTGATCCTTGAGTCCACCGCAACGGTTGCCGGGAAGTGAAGGGGGAAAGCGCTCGGGGGGTATTCCTCAGGGCTTTGCGGGATACCGCCTTCCTGTTTGGACTCCGTCCCGCTGACGCGAACAGAGATAGGCAGGATGCGATCGCTTCTTTCCTGAACCATGTTCAGGAGAGTTCAGCGTGAATGTATCAGTACCCCTGACTTCCAACCTCTACAGCTCCCAGAGCCATTGAGGCCTAAGCCTCAGCAAATGCCCTTCTCTAGCCCCCCGACAGCACCTGCAAATCCTCCTCATCCAAGTCCGCAGGAGTGCCGGAGCGGATGAGCTCGGCAAAATCTTCGTTGGGCACCATGAAGCAGAGGGCGTAGAGGCGGCCTGGGCCGGTGTTGCGGATTTCATGCACGCCTGTTGGCGGAACCAAAATGCTGTCTCCGGTTTTGATGGGAGCAGCTTTTCCATCGCAAATGGCCAGGCCTTCCCCCTTGAGAACAAAAAACATTTCCACAGCCATTTGATGGCGATTTGGAGGGGTTTTGCCTCCCTCATCGAAGATCTCCACACAAAAGGTTAGAGAAATCTGAGCATGAGAAGGATCGAACACGATGGCCAGGCGATTGGTATCGTGGGGGCTGATGCGAAAAGCCTGATAATCGGCAGGGGTTTTAACAATTGGAATCACGCAGCGGGAAAGCGTTTGCATCCGGATCCTCCGCTCAAGAGATGAGGGGTGAATAGTGGGCAAGTGCTAACAGGAGAGAGCCGCGAGCAAATCTGAGGAGGAGGCGACAAAGCCAAAGCACTGCTTGACGTTGTAGAGGGTAGCTAGCAAACAGTATTCAGGAGAGGTGGTGGCGGCGCAGTCTTCCAGCAAAATGCAGTCGTAGCCGAGGAAATTGGCATCTTGCAGCGTGGTCATGACGCACTGGTCGATGTTCACGCCGGCAAAAAAGAGAGTGGTGCGCCCCAGGTTTCTGAGAATGCTATCGAGAGGGGTATCCCAAAAGCCGCTCATGCGGAACTTATCCACCCAGATATCCTCGGGCTTGACCTCCAGTTCCTCCACCACAGCAGCGCCCCAACTGCCCCGCGTGAGGACCAGAGACCCGTTCTTAGGCAAGGGATCCCCCAGCCCTACTCCCTCTCCGGTGGGGTTGTACACATGTCGCAAGCCGGCGCTGATGTTGAGCAAGTCAGGGCGATTGCCCCAGTTCACCCACACAATCGGCACTTGAGCTTGTCGCAGGCGGGGCAGCAGGGCTTTTAGAGGGCCGATGGGAGCCCGTGCAGGTGTAACATCGACGCCAATGCTGGCCAGCCAACCGTCGGGATGACAAAAGTCGTTTTGCATGTCGATCACCAACAACGCCGCTTTGGCCAGATCCAAGCGCAGGGTTTTGCTGGAGGTGGGTAGCAGGATGGGCCGGGGATCCAAGGGCGGACGGGTGAGGTCGGCCATTTCGGCATTCACAGCCCAGGCATTGGGAGGGATCCCAAGGGTCTTCAAGGGGCGATTGGGGGTGCTCATGGATTCTCCGCTCGCGTCGCGCAGCAGTGGGATCAGGTGGGGCGGATGACCCACAACCACGCTCGACCTTAATGCACAGCCAACCTCACTTTGGAATCATAGGCTACACTTTCTCACCTTATTAACGCATGGGATCCCCCAGGGTCAGTCGATAGGGGCTGAGATGGAGACCAGGAGAAGAAAAACCGAGGAGATTTCCGAAAAGCTGCCCAGGGATCCCTCCCTGCACGCTATGCTGTAGAAACTTGAAATGATTATGTAGAAGCATGAGCATCCTGCGGCAATATATCTTTCCCGCTCTCATCCTGCTGGTGTTTCTGTTTACCCTGGTGGTGGTGAGCATTCGCTCGTTTCTGCCGGAGGATATGGCCCAGCCTGCCCCTCTAGAAGAAGCGACGCCTGTGGCCCTTTCTGCAAATGCCTGAGGATGGCTGAACAAGGGATCCCTTTGCCTGTGGGTTATCGTTGGCGCATCGGTTCAGCCTGGGATCGGCCCTGGGTGAGGCGAGGATTGCAGGCCACGTTGCAGGAATCTTTTCCAGAGCAAAGCAACTGGGATCACCTGGAAGAGACGCTGGATCGCCTCTTCGACCCCCCCCGTACCCCCTGCTGGTGGATCCTCAAGGAAGAAACAGGGGAGCCGGTGGGCTGTGTTTGGGCCGGCATCTCCACCGATCAAGCCACCCATCGGCGGGTGGCCTACGTCTTTTTGCTCTGGGTGGATCCCGCCCATCGCCGGCAGGGCCTGGGCAGAGCTTTGATGCAACAGGTGGAACGCTGGGGATCCCAGCAGCAGCTAGCTGCCATTACCCTGCAGGTTTATCGCCATAACCAGGCTGCCCTCAATTTCTACAAGCGGGCCCATTTCTCCGTGCAAGGCTACTGGCTGTACAAACCCCTCGGCGCCGCTGGCGTGGCAGAACCAAAAGGTTATGAAGTTTTGTAAATAAGCTGGGATCCGCTCTCAGTTGCTCTTTTGATGAAAGCGTGATGAAAACGATGGCATCGACCGGAGGGAAAGCCCATGTCCAGACCTGTCAGACTCAGTGAAGCTGAGGTCCAAGCCAAGCTGGAAAATCTGCCGGGCTGGTCTTTGCAGGATGGGAAGCTGCATCGTCAATTTCAGTTTCGCTCCTTTGTCGAAGCCTTTGGCTGGATGAGCAGTGTGGCCTTGGTGGCCGAGAGCATGGGGCACCATCCCGAATGGACCAATGTCTACAACCGCGTGCGGGTGCATCTTACCACCCACGATGCCGGGGGCATTACAGAACTGGACTTTACCCTGGCGCAACGCATGAACGAGCTGGCCAGCTAGACGCTTCAGCTAGAAATCGCAGGAGCCCCGCACTGTACCCGTAGGGTCAGTGCCGGGAGGAATGCGAGGTTACAATAGAACCATGACCCAAGTCCTGACCGTCTCCTGCAAGCTCAAGGTAGCCCAGTCGCAAGCCGCCAAATTGGACGCGACTTTGGAGGCTTTTGGCCAAGCCTTGAATTGGGTCAACCAGAACACGCCGGAGAAGATCGTCAACGCGGTCAAACTGCAATCCCTTTGCTACTACGAGACTCGAGCCCGGTTTGGCTTGTCCAGTAACTTGGCTCAACAGGTGTGCAGACGGGTAGCAGGTTCCCGCAAAGTGGCTAAGCAGAAAAAGCGTCCCGTCAAGGAGTTTAAGAGCGGCTTTGTTACCTACGACGCTCGCATCTTTTCGTTCCGTCAAAAAGACTGGACGGTGTCGCTGACCACGGTGGAAGGGAGAGAACGCTTTGAACTGGCCATTGGCAACTACCAGCGTGGGATGCTGGCTGGTTCCAACCCCAAATCTGCCACCCTGGTCAAGCGCAAAGATGGCTCCTACTACATCCAGATTTGCGTAGAGGAAAAAACACCCAAGCAACAAGATACCGACAAGGTGATCGGGGTGGACTTGGGAAGGACGGATATTGCTCATACGTCAGACGGGGACAATTGGAATGGACAGCAGTTGAACAGAGTCCGAGACCACTACTCCCGATTGAGAGCGGCACTCCAACGCAAAGCCAGTAAGGGCACACGCAGTTCGCGGCGCAGATGCAGAGAACTGTTGCAACGGCTGTCTGGCAAGGAGAGACGCTTTCAGGCGTGGGTCAATCATCGCATCTCCAAAGCTATTGTCTCTAGGGCAAAGACCACAAACAGCGCTATCGCTCTGGAAGACCTGACAGGGATCCGGGAAAGGGTCAATCAACAGCCGCGCAGCAAAGCCGAGCGGCGCAGAACCAATAACTGGGCGTTCTACCAGCTTAGGATGTTTGTGGTCTACAAGGCTGCCATCGCCGGAGTGCCTGTAGTACTGGTTCCGCCTGCCTACACGTCGCAGACCTGCCACCGGTGTTTGCACATCCATCCCGATCCTGCGCAATCCTACCGCAGTGGGAAGAAGTTTAAGTGTGGGCACTGTGGATGGGAAGGAGATGCGGACTTGAATGGTGCAAACGTAGTTGCGCTCTTGGGGGCTGCCGTAAACCAGCCTAGAGGTTCGGGCCTGTTTTGTTCTCTGGTAGAGCAGAGCAGGCTCAGGGCTACTGAAAGCCCGCTCCGTACCGCTTAGCGGTCGGAGCCGGGTAGTTTACTACCCAACTTTGGGGATCCCTCAAAGCCGGCTTGGCAGAGGATCCCCATTTTGTCGCTGCCTCAAAGTTGTGTTGGATTGTGTTGGGAGCTGTGTCGGTCTGATAGACTAAGCCTAAGGTTAAGAAATGATAATTTTATGAACGTGCTGGTTGTGGGGGCGACGGGAACGCTGGGCCGTCAAGTGGTACGCCGAGCCATCGAAGAGGGACACCAAGTTACCTGTCTGGTGCGAAATCCGGCAAAGGCTGCTTTCTTGAGTGAATGGGGCGCTCACCTGAAGGTGGGAAATCTGCTTCAGCCCAGCACCCTCAACTCCGCCATGGAAGGCATCGAGGCGGTGATCGACTGTGCCACGGTGCGGGTGACCGATACCCTCAGCGCCCGTCAGGTGGACTGGGATGGCAAAGTTGCCCTGATCAATGCGGCACGGGCTGCCCAGGTAGGGCATTTTATCTTTTTCTCCATCATGGGCGCCCACCACGAGTATCCCAATGTGCCCCTGATGAATTTCAAGCATCACATTGAGAAGTATTTGGTTGGATCCCAGATGCCCTACACCATTTTCCGGCCAGCGGGCTTTATGCAGGGGTTGATTGGCCAGTACGCCATCCCCATCTTGGAAGAACAAATCGTCTGGGTAACCGGCGAGGGCATGCCAACGGCCTACCTGGACACCTTGGATGCTGCCCGGTTTGCGGTGCGAGCTCTCACTGTAGAAGCTGCCAAGCAGCAAATCTTTCCCTTGGTGGGGCCCAAGGCTTGGACGGCCCGAGAAGTCATCGCCTTGTGCGAGCAGCTCTCCGGCAAAAAGGCCAAAGTCAGCACCATGCCGCTGGGACTGCTGAGAGGGGCGCGCAAGGTGGCGCAGTTCTTTCAGTGGAGCTGGAACATTGCCGACCGGCTGGCGTTTGTGGAGGTGATCGCGGCCAAAGAACCCATGCACGCCGATATGACGCCTGTATGCGAAACCCTGGGGATTGAACTGGCCTCTCTGACCTCGCTTGAGGATTACCTGGCGGAGTATTTCCAGAAGATGTTGAAACGGCTTCGCGAGCTAAAGGTCAAGCAACCCAAAGTCAAAACGCCCTTCTAGGTTGTGTTGATCTTTCATTTGAGCCAAAAGAGAGCACTGACGAGATAGAGAAAACTCAAGAAGTTCCTGGCCAATTTGTCAAAACGAGAACATAGATGCCGGTACTGCTTTAACTTATGAAAAAAGCATTCGATTAAATGCCTCTCTTGATACAGATGCTTGTCATAATGCCGCTGCGTCTTTCTATTCCTTTTAGGCGGAATAACCGCTTGAGCTTCCCCTATCTTCTCAATCAACTTATCCACATCATATCCTTTATCCCCAATTACTTTGGTACAGCCTGTTAAGGGCTCAAGGGGTACAATAGCAGCACTTAGCAAACCAACTTCGGAAGGAGGATGGATTGATCAGTAGTAAAGAAGTCTTCAC